>CAYIEP010000013.1:0-11680 GCA_964362515.1 uncultured Candidatus Saccharibacteria bacterium
CCGTCATCGGGGCCGGTTGGTATAGGCGTGAAATTGTACGGCTGCGGCAGTGACAGCGCGAGCGGATTCACACTCATCTATACGGGGCCAAAAGACGGCAGTAATGTTATCCCCGTTGAAACAATCGGCGACGGCGGTTATGGTTGCGGCTCTATGTCTTTCACCGTGCCATCGGATTTCCCTTCAGGAGATTACACGCTGACGGTAAAAAACAACCAAACCGGTGCGGTGAGCACAAATAGCATGCCGTTTACGGTGACGGCGCCGGCGACAGCAACAAACCCGACAATCATATCTTTCTCACCGTCTACGGCGGGACCGGGCGCATCGGTTGCAATCTATGGTTCCGGATTCAGCGCAACCGGCAACACTGTGACATACAGAGACGGCGCGGGCATTACGTACACTCTTGCGTCAGGGCTTGCTTCATATAGCGGCGGTACGCTCATCTATGTCGTATTGCCGAATCCGGCAGCGAGCGGCGCGTATTATGCGAAAGTTGTAAACAGCGCCGGTCTCTCAAGTAACGAGGCGCCGTTTACGGTTATTGGAGGAACGGCAAGTCAATCATTAAGCAACCAATACGTCGCCAATATTTTGAGCGCCTTGGAGTCGATGAAAGATGTTTTAAACAAGTTATTGGAATCTTTGAGATAGAGAAAAAAATTAAACATGAAAACAACACTTATCGCAAAGAGGGTGTTGTTTTTTTGACTTTAAGTATAGAAACATAGGCAAGTGTTTCTCGGAACCAGAATAATTTTATTCCAGCGATAAAATTTTCTTTCCCCTCGGCGCGTAAATCCCCGCCAAAGGCGGGGAACCAAGCTTTACGCGCCTGCGGGATATTCCTTAAAACACTTGCCTGTGTTTCTGCTATAATTTAAGAATTCTAATGAAAAATAAAGTTGAAATCATAAATCTGTCAAAAGCTCCAAAAAGAGTGGAAGCGCCAATAAAAAAAGACGCGGAAAATATTTTAAAGATTCTTAATCCCGACTCCGAAGGAATCGAGGATGCTCGATTGCGAAGCAATCGGCAAAAAGAAAACCTGCGCCTTGAAATTTACCTTATTGATTCCGGAAAGATGAAATTTTTAAATAAAAAATTCAGGGGCAAAAACAAAACCACCGATATTTTAAGTTTTAAAGAGCCGGAAAATTTTATTAATCCCGAATCAAGGCAAAAAAAAATAGGCGAACTGTATCTAAACCTTCTATATATAAAAAAAGAACCGTTAATCGCCAAATTGCTTATCCACGGCATTCTTCATCTTTTCGGCTATTCTCATAAGAGAAAAAATGATAGAATAAAAATGGAAGAAAAAGAAAAATTATGTATTTCACGGCTTTAGACATCGGCTCGTCGCAAATCAAGGCGCTGGTCGCCGAATCAAAGAAAGACAGTAAAAAACTTTCCATAGTCGGAGTTTTTAAGTCTTCGTCTTCCGGAATAAGAAAGGGCGAAGTGGCTTCTCCCGAAGAAGTGGTTCAATCGTTAAACGGCGTATTAAAAGAAATAAAAAGCCTGAACAAATCGGCCGTAAAAAATATTTTTATCGGAGTAAACGGCCCCAATATTAAAATTCATCATTCAAGAGGGATAGTCGCCGTGTCTCGAGCGGATAATGAAATTTATTCGGATGATATAGAAAGAGCGGTTAAGGCTTCGGAAGCGATAAATCTTAATCGCAACAGAACGATTCTTCATACGATTACCCAAGAATTCGTGGTTGACGGAATAGGAGACATAAGAGATCCGTTGGGAATGGCGGGTAATCGTTTGGAGGTTAATAGTTTGATAGTTGAGGGATTTAAGCAATCAATAAATAATCTTACAAAAAGCGTTGAGGTTGCCGGCGGTTCAATCGGCGGCATGGTTTATAATCCGCTGGCGGCCGCGAGAGCGGTTGTTTCAAAATCTCAAAAAGAGTTGGGGGCGGTGATGATTGATATCGGTTGGGGAACGATATCAATGGCGGTTTACGAAGAAGACAAACTTTTATTATCGGCGGTTTTCCCGATGGGTTGCGGAAATATTACCAATGATTTGGCAATCGGCTTAAAGTGTTCCGTTTCGGTCGCGGAAAAAGTAAAACTTTCATTCGGTTGCGCTTCGGCCAAAGAAATTTCCAATAAAGAAAAAATAGATTTATCTCAAATAGACAATTCTTTAAAAAATATCGTAAACAGAAAATTTATTTCGGAAATTATAGAAATCAGACTTGCGGAAATATTTGAGCTTGTTAATAACGAATTAAAGTTAATAAATAAAGCCGGCCGTCTTCCGGCCGGAGCGATTATTACCGGCGGAGGCGCCAAGATGCCGGGAATCTATGAATTAGCCAAATATGAGTTAAGGCTTCCTATTCAAATCGGCGTTCCGGAAAAATCCGATTTTGAAATAGTAAATCCTGAATGGGAAAGTTTGTTTGAAGACGCGGAGTTTTCCGTCGCGGCAGGCCTTCTTGCTTTAAACGCCGAGCAATCATCAAAAGAAAGAAGTTGGATAAGCCTTGAAAAAGGCTGGTTTTCAAAGGTTATAAAGCATTTCTTACCTTAAGATTGAAAATATTGATTAAAGGATTTATCATTTAAGCAATTATGGCCAAGCGCAAATCTTCATCAAAAAAAGAATATAATTTGGCGAAAATAAAAGTTATCGGCATTGGCGGAGCGGGGAATAACGCCGTCTCAAGAATGTTCGACGACTTTCCGAAAATTATTGATTTAATCGCCATCAACACGGACATTCAGGACTTAGACCACACAAAAGCCAAAAAGAAAATTCATATCGGAAAAAATATCACGCGCGGATTGGGCACCGGAATGAATCCTGATTTAGGAAGACAGGCCGCGGAAGAAAATAGAACGGAAATAGCGGAGATTTTGAATGGAGCGGATATGGTTTTTATTACCGCCGGTTTTGGCGGCGGCACCGGAACGGGAGCCGGTCCGATTGTCGCCGAGATAGCCAGAGAAATGGGAATTTTAACCGTGGCGATTATTACAAAGCCGTTCGCTTTTGAAGGATTCAAAAGAAGCCAAATAGCCGATGAAGGAATTTCTAAATTAAAAGAAAGAGTGGATACTTTAATTACAATTCCCAACGACCGGATTTTTTCTCTTATAGACAAAAACACTTCTCTTATAAAAGCCTTTGAAGAAATAGACGAAGTTCTTAAAAATGCCGTTAAGGGTATTACCGAATTGATAATGTCTCCGGGCATAGTTAATGTTGATTTCGCCGATGTTAAAGCGATTATGCAGGGTTCCGGTTCCGCCATTATAGGCATTGGAATATCCGGAGGAACGGAAAGAGCTGTTAACGCGGCGAATTTTGCCATAAACTCTCCTCTTCTTGAAACAACCATTGACGGAGCCAAGGGAGTGCTCTTTAGCGTTTCCGGTCGGCGCGATTTGAAAATGAATGAAATTAACGATGTTGCCAAGCTTATTTCCGAAAATGTTGACCAGTCGGCGAAAATAATATTCGGGACGTATTTCGACAAGAAATTAAAATCAGGCCAGTTAAAGGTTACCTTGGTTGCCACCGGTTTTAACGGCGTTTTAAACAAACCGCCTAATGTTTCCAGTCTTTTTGCCGTTGATGATTTTAACGAGCAGGAAGGAAAAATCGTTAAAAAAGAAGATTTAAAAGAAAACTTGAAATCGGAAAAAGAATCAAAAATAAAAAAAGAAAAAAACGAAGAAATTAAATCGGACGAAGACACATGGGACATACCGTCATTTTTAAGGAAAAGAAAAAGGTAAATAATAACGAATAAACTAAATAATTTATGTTTCGCGCTATTCAAAAACGCAACGGCCAAACGGCGCCATTTAGGGCGGAAAAAATAATAAACGTCATTTATAAGGCTTCAATCGCCGTTGGCGAGCCGAATTGGCAATTAGCGAACGGTCTTTCCAAGGAAGTAATTAAAAGATTGGGAATAAAGATTAAAAAAAGAACACCGACCGTGGAAGAAGTCCAGGACGCGGTTGAAGCCGTTTTGATTGATTTCGGCGAGGCCAGAATCGCCAAGGCTTATATTTTATACAGACAGCATAGGGCGGAAATAAGACAAGAAAAAAAACAGATTCTTAATAAAGAAGAAATAGATGAAGTAGATAAAAAATTTGACATAAACGCTTTAAGAGTTTTGTCGGCGAGATATTTAAGAAAAGACGAAAACAGAAAAATAATAGAATCGCCCAAGCAATTATTTGAAAGAGTGGCGACACACGCCGTTATCCCGTCGCTTTTCTACGATACTAAAATTTATAGCAAAAAAGGAGGAGCTCCGGAGCATAATTCGGAAGAGTTTGATTTTGAGAAAAACGACGAAAAATTTTCAATAGGGAAATATAAACTTAACCAGTTCCATTTGGAAGCCGTAAAAAGGCTTTACGACCGTTTTTCAAAATCAAAAAAAATTAAAGTTTCCTGGCATAATTTTTTAAATCTTTTTAAAAAGGGGTATTTTGATAAGTACGAAAAAGAAATAACTTTATACTATGAATTGATGATTGAAAGAAAGTTTTTGCCGAACACGCCGGCAATCGCCAATTTCGGTAATTATTTTGGCATGGGTTCCGCTTGTTTCGTGCTCGGAGTGGAGGATTCAATAAACCTTATAATGGATTCCCTTAAGTCCGCTTCAATTATTTTTAAATCAGGAGGCGGCGTCGGATATAATTTTTCAAAACTTCGTCCGAAAGGAGATTTTATAAAAACCACCAGCGGAGTGGCGTCCGGACCGATAAGTTTTATATCAATGTTTGATAATATGACGGAAGTCATTAAGCAGGGCGGGATCAGAAGAGGAGCGAATATGGGAATACTTAATTCCGACCATCCGGACATTGAAGAATTCATCAAAGCGAAAGAAGGGAACAAAGCGCTTCGCAATTTTAACATTTCAATAATGATGATGCCGGAATTTTGGAGCGCTTACAAAGAAGAAAAATCTTACAAACTCATTAATCCTCGAACGAAAAAAGTTTTCGCCGAAATGGATGCCAGAAAACTTTTTGACCTTATCGCTTATCAGGCTTGGGAATCGGCCGAGCCGGGAATTTTATTTTTTGACAGAATTAATGAATATAATCCGTTTTTGAAAGAGTTGGGTCCGATTGAAAGCACTAACCCGTGCGGCGAAGTTCTGCTTTATCCGTATGAGTCATGCAATCTCGGCTCCATTAATATCTGGGCTTATCTTAAGAAAAACGGAGACAAAAAACCTCATCTTGATTGGCAGAAGCTTGAAGAAGACGTTAAAATCGCGATGAAATTTTTAGATAACGTAATAGACGTGAATAAATATCCGCTTAAAGAAATTGAAGAAATGACGTTGAATACCAGAAAAATCGGTTTGGGAGTGATGGGCATAGGAGATCTTTTATATGATTTGGAAATTCCTTATAATTCCGTTTCCGGTCTTAACTTTATGGAGAAGCTTATGGAATTCGTAAATTATCATTCCAAAACAGCTTCAATTGAACTTTCAAAAGAAAGAGGGAAAATGCCGTTTTTCGACAAGTCTTTTTATAAAGAAGGAAAGCTTCCGTTTTCCGGATTTAAAAATAAAAAATCCTGGCATTTTAAATGGGACCAATTGGCAAAATCAATCAAAAAAAACGGCATAAGAAACGGATTTACCACGGTGATAGCGCCGACGGGTTCGATTTCGATGCTCGCCGGTTGTTCTTCCGGGATTGAGCCGGTTTTCAGTCTGGTTTTTGAAAAAAATGTGGCAATCGGAAGTTTTTATTATGTTGACCCGGTTTTTGAAGAAAAAATGAGGCGTGAGGGATTGATGGATGAAGACCTGATAAAAGACTGCTCTTTTCTTAATGGAAGCGTCAAGAATATTCCTTATATCCCGAAAAACATAAAAAATATTTTTGTAACGGCAATGGATATCGCGCCAACAGATCACGTAAAAGTTTTGGCGGCTTTTCAAAAATGGACGGATTCTTCAATTTCCAAAACTAATAATTTTCCGGCAGACGCAACCGTGGAAGACATAAAAAAAGTTTATCTTTTGGCTTATGAGAGCGGCTGTAAAGGAGTAACTGTTTACAGGGACAGCTCCATTAAGTCCCAGGTTTTGGTCGGCGGCGGCAAGAAAAAAAGCAAAGATTCGCAGGTCTCGCTTTCCGTTATTAAGGATGAAAAAGCCAAAGGATTAACGGTTTATTCCGAGGCGGGAGCGAATCCCGATAATGGAAATCTCGGGTTGTCTCCGATTAAAGAAAATCAGACAAAAAAAGACGGACTGAAAAATTGTCCCTCTTGTTCAAGCCAATTGGTTAAACAAGAGGGTTGTACAAAATGTCCAACTTGCGGATGGGGTTTATGTAATTGACTTTCGCAACGGTTCATTTTATTATTTTATAATTATCAGACCGATGAGCAGAAACAGATTGATTCTTTTATTAATAGGATTAATAATTTTAGCCGTTGCGGCGTCTTTTTTTATTTATCCGAAAGGATTCGGAGAAAAATATTTACCCTGGAGACTGGGGCTTGATTTAGTGGGCGGTTCTCATTTGATTTATCAGATAGATATGTCTCAAGTCAATAAAGACGACCGAGACTCCGTTGTCGCCGGGCTAAGAGACGTTATTGAAAAAAGAGTCAATTTATTCGGAATAAACGAACCGAGAATAGTTTCTTCCAAAGAAAGAGACGGTTCATACAGATTAATCGTTGATTTAACCGGCAAAGACGTGTCTTCGGCGGTAAAGGAAATAGGACTTACCCCGATTTTGGACTTTAGGGAAGTTTTAATTAAAGACGACGAATCTCAATTTATACCAACGGAATTAACGGGGAGATATATTGAAAGAGCTCAACTTGATTTTGACGAAACAACGGGAATTCCCAGAATAAATATTCAATTTAACAATGAAGGCGGAAAATTATTTGAAAAATTAACAGAAAATAATATTGGCAAGCCGCTTGCTATTTTTCTGGACAACGACTTAATAAGCGCGCCGAATGTTCAGGAAAAAATTTCCGGAGGCAGGGCGCAAATTACCGGACAATTTACGATAGATGAAGCGAAAAAAATGGTTGAAAGATTTAACGCGGGCGCTTTGCCGGCTCCCATAAATCTGGTTAGCCAGCAAACAATCGGAGCGAGCCTTGGAGAGGATTCGCTTAAGAAAGCCGTTTACGCCGGAGGAATTGGAACGCTTCTGATAATTTTATTTATGATTATTTATTATAGGACTTTTGGACTCTTTGCTTCTTTGGCGGTTTTGGCCTACTTGGCTTTGACCTTGGCCGTTTTTAAAGGAGTTTCCATTACAATGACATTGGCCGGAATTGCCGGATTTATTTTATCAATAGGCATGGCGGTTGACGCCAATATTCTTGTTTTCGAAAGAACCAAAGAAGAAATAAAAAAAGGTTTCTCAAGGGCTTCGGCCATAGAAGAAGGATTTAAAAGAGCTTGGCCGTCAATTAGAGATTCAAATATCACGACAATCATCAGTTCCGTTATTTTATATTATTTCACCAGCAGCTTCGTGAAGGGTTTTGCTTTGGCTCTTTTAATAGGCGTTTTGGTTTCGATGTTTTCGGCGATAACGATTACCAGAACTATGTTAAGGGTGTTTATAAAATAATAGAGTTAAACGTATGAATATCATAAAACACAGAAAAATATTTTTATTTTCGTCGGTGGCTTTAATGGCATTAAGCGTTATTTCTATTTCCGTTTTCGGCCTTAATCCCGGGATAGATTTTACCGGAGGAACCATTTGGCAAGTGAAATCTTTGTCCGACCAGCTTACAACGGATTCTTTCAAAAATTTTCTTGAAAACGAAGCGGGAATAAAAAACCCCATTGTTTATCCGGAACTTGAAAGTAAAAGCGTTTTCGCGAGATTCGGAAATATTTCCGAAGAGAATCATCAAAAATATTTAGAAGCGCTGAAATTAAAATTTTCGGATATCGATGAACTGCGCTTTGACTCAATCGGGCCGGTTATCGGAAAAGAACTAAAAAGAAAAGCGGTTTGGGCCGTGATTCTGGTTTTATTGGGGATATCTTTTTATGTCGCTTTCGCTTTTAGAAAAGTTTCCTATCCGGTCAAATCTTTTAAATACGGGGCAATCGCTTTGATAACTCTTTTTCACGATGTTTTCGTTCCTATCGGGCTTTTGTCTTTTTTGGGTTGGAAATACGGGGTTGAAGTGGATATAAATTTTATAGTCGCTCTTTTAGTAATAGCCGGCTTTTCAGTTCACGACACAATAGTCGTTTTTGACAGAATCAGAGAAAACCTTATTTTAAGAAAAGACAAAGACGATTTTGTAAAAATAGTAAATGACAGCGTAAATCAAACAATAGCCAGGTCGGTAAATACTTCTCTTACGCTTTTTTTGGTGCTTTTAGCCCTATTCTTTTTCGGGCCGATTTCTCTGAAGTATTTTGTTTTGACTATTCTGGCGGGAACGGCAATAGGAACTTACTCTTCAATATTCGTGGCCAGTCCCTTATTGACAGTCTGGTATAAAATAGGTAAAATTTAGCTCATGTTAACTAATACCATCAATAATTTAATTTCCGGACTTGATTCGCGACGTCAAGAAGTGATAAACGACCGTTTTGGTTTAAACGGCGGTAAAATTCAAACCCTTGAAAAACTGGGAAGCAGGCATGGAATTACTCGAGAAAGAGTGAGGCAGATAGAATCGGAAGCCCTGAATAGATTAAGGGAAAGAATAGACGAAAAAGACGAATCTTACAAAAAAATAGTTTTTTCAATAAATAATCATCTTAGAAATAACGGAGGGCTTCGGAGAGACGACATTTTTTCTAATGAAATAAAAAGCATTCTTAAAGACGAAAAGCTTAATCATTGGCACTTAAGGCTTTTTTCGGAAATTAGCGGGGAAATTTTTTATTACCCGCGGAACGATTATTTTCATCAATTTTGGTATTTAGATGAAAACGACATTAGTCTTTTAAAGAAATTTTTGTCCGAGCTTGAAAGAACAATAGCCAACAAAAGAGCTCAATTGATAAACGAAGGAAATTTTCATAGTCATTTGTTTTTGATTGTCAAAAGACACGGCATTTCCGATACAATGGGAATTAATTATGTTTCTGTTTCAAAAAAATTCGGAATAAATCCTTTCGGCGATTTTGGCTTGAGTCATTGGGAAGAAATCAGCCCAAAAACCGTAAGGGAGAAGTCTTATCTGGTTTTAAAAAAAATCGGTAAGCCGATGCATTTTAGAGAAATTTCAGAATCCATAAATAAAAACGGTTTTGACGGGAAAAAAGCTCTCCCCCAAACCGTTCATAACGAATTGATAAAAGATAAAAATATAATTTTAGTGGGAAGAGGAGTTTACGCTCTAAAAGAACATGGTTATTTGCCGGGTACGACCAGAGAAGTAATCAAACAAATTTTAAAACAAAAAGGCCCGATGCCGTCGCGAAAACTGATAGAAAACGTTTTAAAGCAGAGGATTTTAAAAGAAAACACCATTCTTATAAATCTTCACAATAAAAATTATTTTAAAAGATTATCGGACGGCAAATATCGTTTAGCGTAAATAGCTTTTATGTGGGAATCTATTGAAAATTTCGGGGTTATCGGCTGGCTCTTATTATTTGTAATCCTTTATTTTTTGGCCAGACTCTTTGAACAGGCTTGGCTTTTTCGTAGACAGTCTTTTTATAAAGAGGCGATTGAATGGGTTGTTCTTGAAATAAAAATACCGAGAGAAGTTGAGAAAACGCCAAGGTCAATGGAGCAATTTTTTATGAACCTTCATGGATTAATGAACGCGCCCAATGATTTTATGGAAAAATATTTTGACGGCGAGGTTACTTTATGGTGGAGTATGGAAATAGCGAGCTTTGGCGGGGAAGTCCATCTTTATATAAGAACTCCGAAAAAACACAAAAAAGTTACGGAAGCCGCGTTATACGCTCAATATCAAAGCGTTGAAATATATGAAGTTGAAGATTATATGGATAGCTTTCCGCGAGAAACCAGAGAAGTTTATAAAAAAGGATATAATATTTTCGGCAGCGAGATTATCTTAAGAAAAGACGATTTTTATCCGATAATGAGTTACGAAAATTTTGAATTGGACAAAAACGAAATGGCGCTGGACCCGATTTCCGCTTTAATAGAGGTTTTGGCCAATATCCATAAAGAAGAAATAGTTTTCCTTCAGTTTCTTATCAGGCCGACCGGAACGGAATGGCAGGAAGCGGGAAAAAAAATTGTTGAAGAACTAACTCTTAAGAAAAAAGAAAAAAATAAAAAATCCGGTTTTGGCGGCGGATTTCACGAATGGTTTAAAAACTTTTTTTGGGCGCCGATTGAACACCCGTCCTGGCTGGGAGAAAAAGAAATAAAAGAAGAAAAATTTGAATTTGGAATGTTTAAATTAACGCCGGGGGAAGCAGATACTATTAAGGCGATAGAAAAAAGCCTTTCCAAGCAGGGATTTGATTCTCTTATAAGATATCTTTATTATTCTCCGAATTCTATTTTCAGCACCAACTTCGCCAGACGAGGATTATTGGGAGCGCTTAATCAATACGCTTCCCAAAACCTGAATTCTTTTAGAAGTAATTATTCTGTTGAGACAAGGACAAAATGGATTTATTATCCTTATGTTTTTGTTAAACAAAGAGTGGAAGCGAAAAAACAGAGAGTATTGTATAATTATCAGAATAGAAAGTTTCCGGAAAAACTGGCTTTTGGGAAATTTTTTACGTCGCATATCTTCAATTTTAACAATAAGTCTAAAAACTTTATTTTAAATACAGCGGAAATAGCGACCTTATTTCATATCCCGACTGAAACGGTCTTAACGGCGCCTCATATTAAAAGGGCGGAAAGCAAAAAAATGGGCCCGCCGGCCGGCCTTCCGATATTTAAAGAGTAAATCAATTTTTCAATATTAAATGAAAATAATCTTTTTAAAAAAAGCGGGTAGGGGTGTCGCGAAGATTTTAATTACCAATAAAGACGAAACCGAAGTATTGGTAATGTCCGATTTCTCAAAAATCATATCGCTCGGAATCGGCAAAAAGGAAAAATTTAATCGTCGGAAACTTATTCTCGCGGCGAGAAAAATAATTTGTCTTTCAAAATCAAACAAAATTAAAAAAATCGCCGTTGACTTCAATGATTTTCCCCTTTTGCGTCCCGGCATAAAAAACAAGGAAATAGCCGAGATTTTGGCCATCAATTTTGAAATGGCCAATTTTGAATTCGTTAAATATAAAAGCCGGCCCAAAGAAGGATTTAATTTTATTGAAGAAATCCAAATAATAAACGGAAATAATGAAGAAATAAAAAGCGGTTTTAGAAAAGGGCAAATAATCGGTGAAGAAATCAACGGTTGCAGGTCATTGGCCAATACTCCGGGCGGAGAAATGACGCCAACGGTTTTGGCGAACGAAGCGAAAAAAGTCGCCGGAAAATACGGCGTTAAGGTAAAAGTTTTTAATAAAAAAGAAATAGAAAAATTGAAAATGGGCGGAGTTTCGGGAGTTTCAAAAGGGTCAAGCGAAGAGCCGAAATTTATCGTAATGGAATATTTGAAAGGCGGGAAAGAAAAGCCGATTGTTTTAGTCGGTAAAGGAGTCACTTTTGACAGCGGCGGTCTTAATCTAAAGCCTTCTGATTCAATA
>CAYIEP010000014.1:0-11043 GCA_964362515.1 uncultured Candidatus Saccharibacteria bacterium
CATAAATTCTTTAGAAGCAAAATTATTAAAAAGATTTTCCTTACTATCGGATGTTTTTTGATAATTTTTATTGCATGACAAGGATTGAAAAAAGTACCCATGGAGAGAGATTGGCAGGAACAGTTGAAAGTAATTTCTACGGCGGAATTTAATGGCGATTTGGTTACGGTGAGAAATGTACGAAACTTTTGATATTTCCCATGACTTGACAAAAAATACGGGGGGAGTATCATTGACCCTAATCGACCTTTTCTGGTCGGTTTTCGTTCTTGCCATCCGGCAAAAACGAACAGCAACTTAACAGAGGAAACATTATGAAAAAGTACAATGACGGCAACAAGCTGGTCCCGGTCCGCTTCGAGAATGGCGCTAAGGGTTTCATCGACCCGAAAACCATTCCGTACGAGGACTGGACCGTTCACCACGGCAAGACCATCAACGGCGTCAAGGTGAACAGCTTGAAGTCGAAGATCGTCGGCAAGTCCATCCTGCTTCAGAACGCCGCGGGCAAAACCTTCTCGTTCGACAATAACGAGCTCGAGGTTGCCGCGGGTCAGCTTCTGTTGGGCATGGGCTACGACGTCACGGCGGCCAGCAAGTCCGGCATCCGCGCCGCGTCCTAAGGCGCCAAACAGTACAGTAACTTTTAGAAAAGGGTGACCCTCCGGGTCACCCTTATTTTTTTTCAATTAAATTTAAAACCCCATCCTCGCGAAAGAATGGGGTTTTGATGTTTTCATGTTTTCCTCCCCTTTTTCCAGTACATCAGAAAAATAAAGAGAAAAAGGACAAACGATATCGGGTTAAAGATTATAAGCGCCAAGTTGTCAATGGCAATGGCGTATAATAGCCAAAACGCGTTGGTTGCCATGAAAATGGCAATAAAAACGGGGTCTATCGTGCTGGTGTCGGCACTTTCCCAAGCTTCATACGCCTGTCGCGCTATTGAAAAAAGTACGCCGATAAGAAAAATGAGCAAGAGAATGTCCCGTTCTTCTTCCATTAAAATCATCGCGGGAATCATCAGCGGAAAAACCGCGAATGACGCCAATTCAATCTTTGTAAAACGCTTATAACGCCACAGCGCCGCAAGTATCGGAATGGAAACAAAACCAAGAGTGCCATTAAAAGTTATGGCAATGCTTTGTTTAAAAATACCGTATGCCATGAAGGCGAAAAAATAAAATAAGGAATACGAGAAAAAAATAACAGAAACCGACTCGCCTGATTTCTGGCAGCGGACGCGCAAGTTCTGTTTCCATATTCCGATTCCCTGAAGAATCGTAAAAAAACAACTTGCGATAGCGCCGATAGTTAACAGATTCAATCCCCACCCTCGCCACTCAAGGGTGTTCTGAAGCGTCTGGAGCATTCGTCTATCCTCCACAATTAGTTGTCAATCTTAATTTTTAGCTATTTCTATAAAAACATATTATTAATGAATTGTCAATCTTTATAAAATACCGCGACATCATTATACTATTCAATATCCATTAATATTTAATTTATTTATGAGAAAATTTATTATCGGCCCGGTATTAAAAATATTTTGGGAGCATACTAAGCGTTATAAAATAACCGCTTTTTTAGCTTTATTTTTCACCATTATTATATTCGTAGTTGATGTAATTATCCCGCTATATTACAAGCGTATTTTTGATACGATTGCCGCGACCTCTGTTCCTTCTTATGAAATAACCAACGCGCTTATTTTTATTCTTTTATCTATTTTGGGATTGCAATTTTTCGCTTGGGCGGCCAGACGAATAAATCAATTTTCAATCATATATTTTGAATCTAAAATAATGAACGACCTTTCTCAAACCGCTTTCGCGTATCTTTTGGGCCATTCATATAATTTCTTTGTTAATAATTTTACCGGTTCTTTGGTGAGACGCGTTAATCGCCTGTCTCGCGCCTTTGAGCAATTCGCCGACAGGCTTCTTTTTGAAATTATTCCGCTTATTGTTTCTCTAACCGGAATCATAACGGTTTTATTTTTCCGCCATTATTTACTCGGCGCCATATTTCTTGTTTGGGTTATGGCGTTTATAATCCTTCAATTTTTTATCGCCCGTTGGAAACTTAAATATAATATAATGACCTCGAAAAAAGATTCCGAAGCGTCCGGCGTTCTATCGGATTCTATTATGAACGACGTTACTATTAAACTATTTAACGGACGCGACCATGAATTTTCGCTTTTCAAAAAAGTTTCTGATGACCTTCAAAAAATCAGGTTTTTCAGCTGGAGGATTGATGAAATTATCAATGCGATTCAGGGTATCATTATGATAGGCGTTGAATTTTTATTGATTTACGCGGGTATTCGTCTTTGGCAAAAAGGCATTATTACAATCGGCGATTTCGCGCTTATTCAAGCATATCTTATTAACGCAATATCCAAGTTATGGAATTTCGGCAATATTCTTAGAAAAATGTATGAAGCGTTCGCCGACGCCACCGAAATGGTGGATATTTTAAACACGCCTCATGAAATAAAAGACAAAATTAACGCCCCCGCTCTTAAAATTAAGAAAGGGGTTATTGAGTTCAGAAACGTTCAATTTAGCTTCAGACAAACAAGAAAGGTGCTTAAAGATTTTGACATTAAAATTTCCAGCGGAGAAAAAGTCGCTTTGGTCGGCCCGTCCGGCGCCGGGAAAACAACTATAATAAAACTTCTTTTTCGCCTTCATGATATTACCGACGGCGGTATTTATATTGACGGACAAAACATCGCCGACGTTAAACAAGAAAGTTTAAAAGAATTTATCGCGCTTGTGCCACAAGACCCCGTTCTTTTCCATAGAACTCTTATGGATAATATCAGATACGGCAAACTTGACGCTACGGATAACGAAGTGATTGAGGCGGCCAAGAAAGCCCATTGTTATGAATTTATCAATCAATACCCCGAAGGATTTAATACTTATGTCGGGGAACGAGGAGTAAGGCTTTCGGGCGGAGAAAGACAACGCGTCGCAATCGCGCGAGCAATATTAAAAAACGCTCCTATTTTGGTTCTTGACGAAGCGACGTCAAGCCTTGATTCAAAATCAGAATTATTTATTCAAGACGCGTTGGTAAAACTTATGAAAGGGAAAACCGTTATTGTGATTGCTCACAGGCTTTCAACTATTATGAAAATGGACAGAATTATTGTAATGGAAAACGGAAACGTAATAACAACAGGAACTCACAAAGAGCTCCTTTCCCATAAAGGAGGGCTTTATAAAAAATTATGGGAGATTCAGGCCGGAGGATTTATTCATTAATTTATGCTTATTGACGACGTAATAATTAAAATATGGGCGGGAAACGGCGGAAGAGGCGCGGTGGCTTTTAATAAGATTAAAATGAATTTGGGACCGACCGGCGGAGACGGCGGAAACGGCGGCAGTGTTTTTTTTGAAGGCGTTTCCGATTTAAGCGCTTTGGCGCAATTCAGATACAAGAAAGAGGTCAAGGCCGAAGACGGAGAAAACGGAAAATCCCAATTTAACGACGGCGCAGACGGAAAAGATTTAATTTTAAAAATCCCAATAGGAACCGTTATTAAGAATATTGATGATTCGACCTCTCTCGCCATCAATCCTGGGTCCCTCGGCGCTAAGTCTCGGGACGAAGCGAAAAGTCAAAGGATTAAAATCGGAAAAACCGAAGAAATAATAAAAATCGGTCAGAAAATTCTGGCGGCTCAAGGCGGACGAGGCGGAAAAGGAAATTTTAAATTCAGGTCTTCAATAAATACATCCCCAAAGCAATTCCAAGAAGGCGTGCTTGGAGAAAGTTTTGCCATAAAACTTGAATTAAAGTTAATCGCCGACATCGGACTTATCGGCTTGCCCAATGCCGGAAAATCAAGCTTATTAAACGAACTTACAAAAGCCAAAAGCAGGGTGGCGAATTATCCCTTTACCACTCTTGAGCCCAATTTGGGAGTTTATTATGAACTGGTTTTGGCCGATATCCCCGGACTTATTGAAGGAGCTTCTGTCGGCAAAGGGCTTGGAATAAAATTTCTTCGGCATATTGAACGGACAAAAATTCTTTTTCATTTGGTTTCCGCGGAATCGGAAAATCCCGGCCGCGATCACAGAATAGTTAAAAAGGAACTGAAAAATTACAGCAAGGAATTGGCGAAAAAAACAGAATATATATTTTTAAGCAAAAGCGATACGATTCCGCCGAAAGAAACAAAAAAGAAAATCGCTATTTTGAAAAAAATAAATAAAAATGCCATCGCCATTTCCGTTTATGATTGGGACAGCTTGGAAAAAGTGAAAAATATTTTAAACAAGATAAAATTGAAAAAATAAATTTTTGAAGTATAATAAATGATGATGACTGACGGAATATTAGAGCTCGCTATTGTAGTAATATTGGCCGCCGCCTTGGGTATTGCCGCAAGGCTCTTAAAACAGCCGATTGTTCTTGCTTATATCGCCACCGGAATAGTAATCGGCGTTTTCGGTTTTTTTAACCTTTCTGATAAAGAGATATTTAAAACATTTTCCGATTTGGGAATAATGTTTTTGCTTTTCTTAGTGGGACTGGAAATAAATTATACTTCTTTAAGGCTTGTGGGAAAGCCCTCCGTGATAGTGGGTTTGGGGCAAATAATATTTACTTTCATATTCGGCTTTTTTATCGCTCTTTTTTTCGATTATAACTATCTTCATTCCGCCTATATCGCCATCGCTTTGACGTTTTCAAGCACCATAATAGTGGTAAAGCTTCTTTCCGAAAAAAAAGATTTAAACAGCCTTTACGGAAAAATAAGCATAGGGTTTCTTTTAATACAAGATTTAGTGGCTATTTTAATTCTTATATTTTTAGCCGGAATCCAATCCGGACAGGAAATAGCGATAAATGACATTGTTTTGACGATTATCAAAGGATTGGGAATCTTTATGTTAATGCTCTGGCTTGGAAGAAAAATTTTTCCTTTCATTTTTGACAAAATCGCCCATTCTCAAGAATTATTATTTTTGACAAGTCTTGCTTGGTGCTTGGGCGTCGCCACGGCGGTTTCTAAGGCCGGATTTTCCATTGAAATAGGCGGTTTTCTTGCCGGACTTGCTCTCGCCAATTCATCGGAAAACTTTCAAATTGCCGGGAAAATCAAACCATTAAGAGACTTCTTTGTTTTAATATTCTTCGTAATTTTGGGGTCTTCTTTGATTTTCTCCGGATTTGATAATTTATTGTGGCCGATTATAATTTTTTCTCTATTTGTTTTAATAGGAAATCCACTAATCGTTTTTACGATAATGTGGCTGATGGGATATAGAAAAAGAACGAGTTTTTTGACCGGTCTCACGACCGCCCAAATATCGGAATTCAGTTTAATTTTGGCGGCCCTGGGATTTAGCTTGGGGCATATTACGGAAAGTATTATGGCGCTCATCACCGCCATTGGGGTTATTACAATTACTCTCTCTACTTATCTTATTGTCCATTCTGAAAGCATATTCAGATTTTTCTCGCCGTATTTAAAAATATTTGAACGAAAAAAACTTAAAGAAAACGGGTTCCATTTTAAAGAATTTCATAAGCCGATAATTTTAATAGGGGCTCACAGAACCGGACAAAGCATCGCTTTTAATTTGCCTAAAGAAAATTTGCTCATAATAGATTTTGACCCGGAAATAATAGCCCAGCTTAGGGGCCATGGCTATGAATGTATTTTCGGAGACGTTATAGACCGGGAAATATTTGAAAAATCCAATTTGATTTCGGCGAAACTTGTTATTTCCACAAGCCCCGATATTGAAGACAATCTGACTCTTCTTTCCCAGCTTAATGATTCGCCAAACAGAAAAAATATGAAAATCGTGGTAAGGTCCAGAGAAGAAAAAGACGCCGAAATTCTTTATAACGCCGGCGCCGATTATGTTCTTCTGCCTCATTTTACCGCCGGCCAATATTTGGGAAAAACAATATCCATAGATCCGGAAGCGAAAATCTTGGAACAACTTAAAGAACACGACCTTAAATTGATGAAAAAAATCAACCGCGAGACATAGCTTACTTTTTAAGCAACTCCTTAAATGTTTCCGCCGATAATTTAACTCTTCCCATTTCTTTAAGTTTTTTCTTTCCTTTTTTTTGTTTTTTCCAAAGCTTCATTTTTCTGGTTCTGTCTCCCCCATATAAATAACCGGTGACGTCTTTTCTCATGGCCGGGATATCTTCCCTTGCTATGAATTTTCCGTTGGCTCTTGCCTGAAGGGCTTGGGTAAATTGCTGGCGCGGCAAAATATTTTTTAATCTTTCCAATAATTTTCTCGGTTCGTAGTCAAGTTCGTCTTTATAAATAAATCTCGTCAGTCCCGGAATAATATCCCCCGCCGCCATAATTTCCACTTTTTCCACGTCGGCTTTCTGATAATCGGACAATTCATAACTGAAAGACGCCATGCCTTCGGAAACGGATTTTAATTTATCGTCAAAGTCAGAGATAAGACTGGAAAGCGGCATCTTGCCGAGTATTAAAATCTTGTCTTCTAAATTTTTTGTTTTAATGTCTTGAATTCTGAAAATTTCTTTTAATTGAAGAACCGTTCCGAAATGTTTAAGCGGAGTAATTATTTCAATATTTATCATCGGCTCAAGAATCTCTAAGTAATTAGGCGGCAAGTCATCGGGATTTTCAATAGTGATTAATCCATTCGGGGTTTTTATTTTATAAGACACCGATGGAAAGGTTGAAACGGTTTTTATGCTGAATTCTTTTTCAAGCCTTTCGGCCGCGATTTCAAAATGAAGCTTGCCTAAAAAACCGCATTTAAATCCCCTGCCCAAAACCTCATTATTATCCGGAGAAAAAACAAGGCTGTAATCATTGAGCTTTAGCTTCATTAGAGCCATTTTTAAATCATCGTATAGATTGGCGTCGTCCGGATAAATAGAAACGAAAACAACGGATTTCGGCTCTTGATATCCGGGCAAGGTAAGATTTCCTATGGTATCGCCTATTTTCAATTTATTCGGATTTTTTATGCCGGTGGCGATATAGCCTATTTCTCCGGAAAATAATTGAACGGAAGGTTTTAATTGAGGAGAAAAATATCCCACCTCTTTTATTTTGAATCTTTCGTTTACCGATATTAATTTTGTTTCTTTGTTTTCGCCGAATTCTCCGCCGAAAATTCTTACAAAAGCGATTATTCCTTTATGTTCATCGTAAAGAGAATCAAAAACAAGCGCCTGATTTTGATTGGTTGTTCGGCTTTCCGGAGACGGAATATTTTTGATAACCGCTTTTAATAATTCTTCCACTCCCTCGCCTGTTTTTCCGGATATTCTAAAAATATTATCCGGACTGTCTCCTATTAAATCGGCGAGCTCTTTGGTGATTAAAGTTCCGTCCGCTAAATCTATTTTATTTACGGCGCCAATAATTTTTAAACCCGCCTTTTTCGCCAATCTAAAATTAACTAAAGTCTGGGCTTGAATTCCTTGGGTGACGTCAACTAAAAGAACCGCTCCTTCCACGGCGGCCAAAGCTCTTGAAACCTCATAAGAAAAATCAGAATGTCCGGGAGTATCGATTAAATTTAAAATGTAAGATTTAGAATTTAAAACATAAGTCATTCTTACGGGCGCCATCTTAATAGTTATTCCCCTTTCTCTTTCCGATTCAAGCCTGTCTAAATACTGCGGACGCATTTGTCTGGATTCAACGGTTTTCGTTATTTCCAATAAGCGGTCCGCTAAAGTTGACTTGCCGTGGTCAACGTGGCTGATTATTACAAAATTTCTGATGTTATTCATCGCTTTATATTCTATATGATAGACGTTTAAAAACAAAAAACCGGCAAGTCATAAGCCGGATTCTGTCCCCCCACCACTTTTAAAAAAGTGGCGGGGGGTGACGATAATTTATCTGGGCCATCGATTACTCTTAGGCTCAAGCGGTATTTCCCTCTCTGCTTTCTTGCGAAAACGGAGAAAGACACAACCTTGCGCTTAGTAAGGATTTAGCCGTTTCATCTCTGTTTTTTTATCCCTATGACAGAGCTAGACCAACTAGCTTAGGATTAGGTCTTCCCTTGGTTTTCCCTTGGGACGTTTCTGCTCGCACCTCTAGTCCGTCTCCTGGCGGACCGACGGCTGTTAGCCGCTACCTTTTTAACCAATTCTTTTAAAATTAGTAAGCGTCCGGACTTTCCTCCCCCGCTCGCGCCTTGCGTGAACGAAGGCTATCGCCTGACTTGCCGATTCTGAAATAATTATACGATTAAAAACTATGATGTCAAATAAAAATTAAAACAATCTATTACTACAAATATTAAAATAAAATAGGGCCGTTGCGGAAAAACCGCGACGACCCCTTTGATTAATATTTTTCAAAAACTACTATTATTTTATTGCTATGTTAATTGACGGCCGGAGCGTCAAACAAGTCGCTAAAGCGTTATGAATTTTGTGATTTTTAAACGCTTCGATTAGTTCGCCATCAACCGCTTGTGGTCTAAGATGAGTCAAATATGCAGGAAAAACTTCTTGTCTGCACATATATTCAAATCGCGGCGCCCATTTGCGCGCGCCCAACCGAGCAGTGGTAGAACAGTTGTCTACCATATAATCAATCCCCTTGGCACGCATAAACGGATTTAACGAATCCACGGCCTCAATAACAGACTCATTACAAACTTCACTTATAGAGTGTCCCTTTTCAATAAGTAAGTCTATTTGGGCCATCATTACGCCGATGTACGCACCGGCCGTGAAAGGATTTATTTTTTCCGGTTTTTTATTATTTGTCCTTCCTTTCATTCTTACAATTTCGCCAACCTTCCACATCTCGGTGTCGGCGATTTTAGGCATTGGATACTTTTTGAGTCTATTACCGGCATCGACAACGCTTCTAATTTCCCGGCCACTATTCACCTCATCATATATCTCCCTTAAAAGAGGAGTGGCTGCCTTGTAGGCATGGGCATATATTGTCTCAAAAATCCTTTTTTGATTTATGCTTATTCCTTTGTAAACCGGAAGGATTCCACCGCGCGACATAGTATCGCTAATAATACCCGTTAAATTCTCGGCCGAAGCAACAAACGCGAGTTCTTGTTGACTGTTGTTTATCGCCATACCAACACTTACTACTTCTTCAAGAATAAAACGGTATACCGCTTCCACTATTCCGTGGATGGCTCCTAATAGAATGGCGCGCTCTCCAAAAAGATCGCTTCGCCACTCGTTGCCGAGCGTAGTCTTAAAAACATACGGAGCGCCGATAGCAATGGCCCAAGCCAAAGCTGTGTCGGTGGCTGAACCCGTAAAATCTTGCTCAACCGCGAAACTGCAGTTGATGCCAGAACCCTGCTCATAAAGACGGCGAACCGATAACCCCATTCCTTTGGGGCAAACGCCAATTACGTTTACGACGTAAGGAAATTTTTCTCCGATTTCCTCAAGATATCCTGATAGAAAACCATGAGAAAATCCAAGAGTTGAACCGTATTTTAGGACGGAAAAAATCTTTTTGTAATTTTCAACCTGCGCCACGTCCGAAATCAATAACAACACAAGGTCGGAGGACGAAATAACTTCCCACATATCCCCCAATGTGCCATTCTCTTCTGTAAATTCGATGCGTCGCGCCGCCTCGGCTGATTTACTTTCCTTGCGCAAACCAACCACCACCTTTATCCCGGTTCCATGAAGAAAATCGCGCAGATTTTGCGCTTGGGCCGGCGCCTGCGAGCCCCACCCAATAACACCAATCTGTTTTACTCCGTTGTCCTTAAATACTCGGTGGACAAGATACTTCTTATTCCTATCGCCCGGGACTATCACTTCTTCAGTCCCGCCTAAATCGACAATCCTTGTCGGAAAAATACCAGAACCAATAATAACCGTATTTGCGTCCATTTTGCGCCTCATTGTCAAGTTACGACAAGTAATTAATACCAAATAACCCGTTTTAAGTCAAATAAAAATTAAAACAATCTATTTTTATTATCCAGTTCTTTATTTACCAGCTTGTCGGCTTCTTTATTTTCTTCTCTGGGAATGTGGAAAAATTTTATATCGCCGAAGTCCTGTTTTAAATTCCAGATGTCTATAAAAAACGGCACCAGATTTTTTTCTTTAATTTTATACTTCCCGTTTAGCTGATTGATTAAAAGTTCGCTGTCCGCTCTTATTTCAATTTTTGATTTCTCCGCTTTTTCGTTTCCGATAAGCTGTTTTATTTTTTTTAAAGCAAAAACAACGGCCGAATACTCCGCTTCGTTATTGGTGGCGCTTCCAATAAACTTTCCGTATTTTTTAATTCCTGAATCTATTTTAATGACAACCCCAAGAGCTGAAGGCCCCGGATTATTCCTGCTCCCGCCATCCGTATAAACGATTATTTTATCGGTTTCCATATAATTTATATATAAGCATAAAATTCTTTCTGAAACCTTAACGGAAGCGCAGCTCGGCAGTTGCCGGGCGTGAGCGGGTTGAAGAAAAAATTTTATGTTTATATTTTATTCATAAATCTTTTAATTTCATAAAAACTTTATAGGTGGTTCGGGCGTCGTCAAGCGCCGAATGAGGTTTATCCTGACTGATTTCAAAATATCTTGCCAGTTCTCCCAAGCCCAATGAATTAATACTTGGTTCATTTCTAATCTTCTGCCAAGCGAGAGAGAAAGTATCAAGACTTTTATACCAAAATGTCGGCTTTAAGCTATATTTGGCAAGAGATTTCTGAATATGAAGCCAGTCAAAAGTTAAATTATGGCCGACCAAAATAGTTTTTTCGGCTTTCTCCAGAAAAATTTTTAAAACCTCTTCTTCGTCCAACGCGTCTTTCCAGTCCGTTTCATTATAATTATTCATTTTCAGGGCTTCCGGGTCGGCCATTTCAATTCTTTCTATTTTTATTTTAGCCTCCCACTCGTCCAAAACCGTAAAATTATAACTGCTCACTTTTACAAGACCTATTTCTATAAGCTCATGGTTAAAACCAAGGCCGGTAGCTTCGGTATCAATAAACGCGAGGTCAAAATCTTTTAACATAAATTGATTGTTCAT
>CAYIEP010000015.1:0-10165 GCA_964362515.1 uncultured Candidatus Saccharibacteria bacterium
AATTGTAAACAAAACTTCGTCATTGAGCCGGAAGATTTTGTATTTTACGAAAAAATCAAAGTCCCGCCGCCGACATGGTGTCCGCATTGCCGATTACAGAGACGATTGGCGTTTTTTAATATTTTTCATCTTTACCGGCGGCCCTGCGATCTCTGCAAAAAGAGTATGATTTCGATTTTTCCCAAAGATTCGCCCTACACCGTTTATTGTCCGCCTTGCTGGTGGTCTGACAAATGGGATTATTTTGCTTACGGTAGAGATTATGATTTTTCTAAGCCTTTTTTTGAGCAGTTTAACGAGCATTGGCATACCGTGCCGGTTCTTGGCCTATCTATTGATGTCCCAACTCTTGCCACTTCTCCTTATACAAATCACGGCGGCCATCTTAAAAACTGCTATCTTCTTTTCCACGCTGACGTTAATGAAAATTCAGCCTATGGATTTTATGTTAATCATTGTAATGAAACATTAGACTGCTCGGCCATAATATCGTGCGAGCTTTGTTACGACTCAATGCATTCTTATAAAAATAACCGGTGCATAGGTTCCAGAAGTCAAGTAGTTAATTCCATTGATTGCGCGTTTTTGAAAGATTCCTTTAATTGCCAGAATTGTTTCGCGTCGGCAAACCTTCGTAATAAAAAATATTATATTTTTAATAAACCTTATTCCAGAGAAGATTATTTTGCGGAGATTAAAAAATGGGATTTGGGTTCTTATAAAATTTATAAAGAAATTCAAAAAATGGCGGAAAAGCATTGGAAGAAATTTCCTCCAAAACCAAACCAGGACGAAATGTCCGTTAATTATACCGGAACCCATGTTTTCCAATCCAAAAATTGCAAGCAATGTTTTGAGGTAGTTGGCGCCGAAGATTCAAAATACCTTTTTCTTATGCCACATCCTCCTATCAAAGATTCCTATGATATTTCAAGCTGGGGAAATAATCTTTCTTTGTCTTATGAATGCTGCAATGTCGGCGAAAACGTTTCTGGTATAAAGTTTTCGCAAGAGTCGTGCATAAATCTTATTAATGCGGAATACTGCAAACTTTCGACGGGCGGAGCGAATCATTTCGGGTGCGTGTCCGTTAAAAAAGGAGATTATGTAATTTTCAATAAACTCTATACAAAAGAAGAGTTTAAAAAGCTTCGGGAGAGAATAATTAAACATATGAACGAGATGCCGTATCAAGATAAGAAGGGGAAAGTTTACAAATATGGCGAGTTTTTCCCCGCCGAACTTAGTCCTTTCGCGTATAACGAAACTATCGCAAATAATTTTTTTCCGATGACGAAAGAAAAAATCTTGGAGAATAATTACAAATGGCGCGAGCCGGAGACAAGAAAGCACGATACCACAATGACCGGAGATGAAACCCCCGACCATATCAAGGACGCTCCGGATTCAATTTTAAATGAAGTTATAAAATGTAAAAAATGCGAGCGCGGATTTAAAATTATCCCAATGGAATTGAAGTTTTTGCGGGAAAGAAATCTGCCGCTTCCGCGCGAGTGTCCCTTTTGCCGAATTGAGGAAAAATTTAATCAATGGGTAAAAAATCTGCGAGTTTTTGAACGAATTTGCTCTAAATGCGATGAAAAATTTGAAACCAAGTATCCGAAAGACGAAGTGGAGTATATTCTTTGTAAAAAGTGTTATCAGGCGGAAGTGGTATGATTTTGTGTTATAATCACTAAATGGCCATTTTTATTTTCGGATTAAAATTTACGGCAATTGTTCTATTTTTCATATTATTGGGAGGAATATTTTTTTTAATGGTTAAGTCTTGGCGGTTTAGATCGAAAATAGATGTTGTTAAGGGTCTTAATTTCGCGAAAACCGTTCCGGTCGCCGATGGAAGATACGCGGAAATAATCTATTATAGAGAGCTTGTTAAGAGAAAATGGGAAGAAATATTGAAAAAGATAGAATCCGGAAAAGAAGGAGATTTATATTCGGCAATTATTAAGTTGGACAGCTTAATAGATGAGATATTAATCAAGCACGGCCATCCGGGAAACGATATGGGAGAAAGGCTTAGGTCAATTCATCCATCGGAAATCAAAAATTATAATGATTTGTGGGAGGCGCATAAGATAAGAAACAGAATAGTTCACGAAACGGATTTTCACATTTCGCCGTCGGAAGCGAAAAGGGTAATAAATATTTATCATAAATCTCTTGAAGATTTAATTTCAAAAGAGCTTGAACTGATATGAGGAAAGAAAAAGTTCAAATAATAAAATACGCTCCGCCGCCTCCGGATTTACCGATATACGGACAGATTGACCCCAAAACAGTTTCTTTTTTCGGCAGAACCAATTATGAATCGGAATTCGAATCAAAAAGATTCATATTCGGCTTGAAAAGAAAAGACAGAAGAAGGCATCTTTATATAGTTGGGAAGTCCGGAGTGGGAAAATCAAAATTATTGGAACTTTTATTGCGTCAAGACGTGGCTTTTGGAAACGGCTTATGTTTGATGGACCCTCACGGCGATGTTATCGCCAGTCTGATTGATTTTATTCCCGAAGAAAAAATTAAAGACGTTGTTTTAATAGACCCTTCCGACACTCAATATCCCGTTTCTTTTAATCCCTTAAGAAATGTGGAGCCGGAAATGAAGCATCAAGTAACCCAAGGATTAATTGAAGTAATGGAAAAGCAATTCGGCGCGAACTGGACGCCGAGATTGGAGCATGTTTTCAGATTTACTTGTTTGGCGCTTCTTGATTATCCGGGGGCGACAATGAGAGGTATGATTTCTATATTAACGGACAGAAATTATCGCCAAAAAGTCGTGGAATATATTCAAGATGAAATGGTTAAGCGTTTTTGGGCGATTGAATTCGCCGATTGGTCGGAAAAATTTGACACCGACGCCATTATTCCATTAGTCAACAAACTCGGCCAATTTCTTTCCAATCCTTTACTTCGTTATATTTTCGGTCAGCACGATAACAAAATCGACCTTGAAAAAATAATGAATGAAGGAAAAATCCTTTTAATTAATTTATCGAAAGGGAAACTGGGAGAGGAAAATTCAAGTTTTTTCGGTTCGATGTTTGTTACCAAGATTTTCCAAGCCGGCATGGCAAGGGCCAGCATGAAAGAAGAACAGAGAAAAGATTTTTATCTGTATGTGGACGAATTTCAAAACGTCGTTACTGATACTTTTGTAAATATTCTAACCGAAGCGAGAAAGTACGGAATTTGTTTAACCGTCGCCCATCAGTATCGATCTCAACTTACTTCTCAAATCCAGTCAACTATATTGGGAAATGTGGCGAGTGTGATTATTTTCAGGGTCGGGGGTGATGACGCCAGCTTTTTTGAAAAAGAAATGACTCCTGTTTTTAAAGCCAAAGATATGATAAACCTTGGGATGCAGGAATTTTATGTAAAGATGACCATTGACGGAGAAACTCATGACCCTTTTTCCGCAGAAACTTTAAATGTTTTGCCGCCGACGCATATTTCTTTTAAAGAAAGAATTGTTGAGGAATCGCGCCGCCAATACGCCCTGCCCGTTGAAGAAGTAAAAAAGATAATAAAAGAGGAAGAAGAGGGAATCATAAAAAAAGAAAAAGCTCCGGTCGTTGAAGATAAAAAAGATTCTTCTCAAGAACCCTTGATTTAATGTGATTTAATGATTAATTTTATGTCAAAAACTCCTCAATTCGATAAAGCGTTAGAGGAATATTTTACCCGTCTGGAGCCCGAACTTGATTTTTACAGAAAGCATGATTTGCCTTTACCGATTTATCATCCCAGCGAAAGAATGGCGCAACGGCGCAAAAATTTCGGGCCAATTATTTTAGAGTTTTATAAACGCCCTTGCGTTAAATGCGGTATAATAATAGAGTCGGTTTATTCATTAGACAGAGAAGAAAAAAATATTTATTGCGACAAATGCTATCTTGATGGTTTAATTTAAAGGTCGGAGAATTTTTAAATATTTTATGGTTTTAATTTATACAACTTGTCAAAATACGGAAGAAGCGAAAAAGCTCGGCAGATTAATTATTGAAAAAAAATTAGCGGCTTGCGTAAATATCTATCCGATTGAATCCATTTATTCCTGGAAGGGCGCGTTAAAAGAAGACAAAGAAACCGCGCTTTTGATAAAAACAATTGAAGTAAAACTTCAGGGAATTGAAGATTTAATTCAGAGTAATCACAGCTATAGCGTGCCCTGCATCGCGGTAATTGATGTTAAAAGAATAAACAGAGCCTATAAAGAATGGCTGGTTCAGTGTATTGAATAAATTTAGAAGCGAGATTATATGAACGCAAAAACGCCGCAATTCAATAAGGCGATAGGGGCGGTTTTAAAAACCCTCGCGCCGCATAAGCGTGTGTGTAAAAACTGCGCGGGTGAATTTGATATTTTTCAAGAGGATATTGAGTTTTATAATAAACTTCAGGTGCCGCCGCCCACTCTCTGTCCTTCTTGTAGATTACAACGCCGTCAGGGCTGGCGTTTGAATTTTTTACCGATTTTCTATAAGAAAACTTGTTCCGCTCCGGGACACAATGAAAAAGTAATAACTTATTATTCCGAAGATAATCCGGTTAAAGTTTATGATGATAATTATTATCTTTCTGATAATTGGGACGGTTTAAATTTCGGCGTTAATTACGACTCCCATAAATCATTTTTTCAACAATTCAATGAATTGTCATTGACTGTTCCTCATCAATCACTACAAAAAGACCCCAAAAATGTTAATTCCGACTATGTGATTGCGGGAATACAAGCAAAAGATTGTTATTACGTAACCGTCCCTTATCTTTCTGAAAATGTTTATTATTCTTATTTACCGGCTTTTTCAAAAGATTCAATTGATGTTAGTGAAACTAAAAACAGCGAAAAATGCTATGAATGCGTTAGTGTTGAGAATTGTTATAATTGCAAATTTTGCCACGAGTCATCCGACTGCTTAGACAGTTATTTTCTCTATGACTGTCGGAATTGCTCTTATTGTTTCGGCTGTACAAATTTGCGGAACAAACAATATTGCTTTTTTAACGAACAGCTCTCTAAGGAGGAATACGAGCGTAGAATAAAGGATATCCATTTGGGGAAAAGAAGCGTCTTGAAGGAATATGTTTCCCTATTTGGAAAAATGCTCTCCGGCGCGATAAGGAAAAATGTTAGCAATATCAAAACGGAGAATTGTTTCGGCGATAATATTAGAAAGTCAAAAAACTGCTTTTATTCTTTTCTTATTATCGGCGACAGCGAAAATTTAAGATATTGTTGTAGTGGCGACAACAATAAAGATTCGATGGATGTTTATGGTTTTGCCTCCTCATCAATAATTTATGAATCAAGCGGCGTAGTTAGCGCTAATAATATAAAATTTTCTTTAGCCGTTAGAATCGGGATTGAGCTTGAATATTCTTTTGAATGTAATAACTGTCAATATTGCTTCGGCTGTTTTGGATTGAAAAACAAGAAATATTGCATTTTCAACAAGCAGTATGACGAGGATACATATTGGAAAACGGTTGATGAAATTAAAACGCGTATGCTTGAGGGGGGAGATTACGGAGAATTTTTCCCTCTCGCAAATAGTATGTTTCCTTATCAAGATTCCAACGCGCAAGTGGAGCTTCCTTTGGAGAAAGAAGAGATTGTCAAAAGGAAGTGGCGCTGGGAAGACAAAAAAGAAAGAGACATAGACCTTTCAAAGTTGACTACGCTCAAAGCGCATGAGGTTCCCGATGACATTGCCGATGTCTCTGATGAAATTCTCAAGGTGGCCGTTATCTGCGAAGAAACCGGAAAGCCGTTTAGAATTACGCCTTTTGAATTGGAATTTTACCGGAAGATGAATTTGCCCGTGCCAATAGTACATCCGCTTCAGAGAATGAAAAAACGTTTAGAATATCGGCGCCCGTTTAAACTCTGGCAATATCCATGCAAAAATTGCGGCGATATGGTGTATACCGCCTATGACCCGACGAAGAATCTTAGGGTGTATTGCGAGAAATGTTATCTTGCTGAAATTGTTTAAAGTAGCGTAGAAAATATGGCCAATTTTTATTTAGACGAAAAACAAAAGCAAAAAAAACGCCGATTAATAAAATTAAAAACATATGCCGCCATCGGATTGTTTGTTGTTCTCGCGGCAGCGATTTTTTATCTGTTCTTTTTCTCCGCGGTTTTCAAAATTAAGAATATCTACATTACCGATATTCCGGAAAAAGATAAAATAAAAATGGATTTAGAAGATTTTTTAGTGAACAATTCTCAATTATCTAAATTTTTGGGCAATGATAATATTTTAATATGGAGAAACGATACGAAAGAATTTATAAAAAAATATCCCGACATTGATAGCCTTTCCGTTGAAAGAAATTTTTTTAAAAGAGAAATAAAAATAGAAGTCGTTAAAAAAGAAAAATTCGGGGTTTGGTGCGCGAACGCGTGTTGGTGGTTTGATAAAAAAGGAATAATTTTTGAAGAAGCCCCCCAAATAGAAGGAGGCTCCATTAAAACCGTTTACGATTTATCAAATAAAGAAATTAAATTAGGAGACTATGTTTTGCCTAGGAATTTTCTAGATAATTTTTTCAAGATAATATCAATTATCGAAAGAGCGGACTTGAGAGCCAAAAATTTAATAATAGAGGATATTGAGCTTCAAGAAATAACGGCCGATATTTTTTCCGGCCCGAAAATTTATTTCAGCTTGAGAATAGACTCGGAATTTTCTTTATCGGCGCTTGAATCTTTCAAAAATACCGGACTTGATAAAATCCAGTATATAGATTTAAGAGTGGAGAACAGAGCGTATTACAAATTAAAATAATTTGTAAATAAATATTGAAGTTCCCGCTTTTGCGTCGGGCTTATACGGGTCGCGGACAGTCTTCAACCATTCATATCCGTCTTCCGATTTTCTTAATTGGCCGTCACGAAGACTTCCTAACGCTCCCTGAAGAGTATTTATGGAAACAGCCAGCCATTTTATTCCGTAATCTTTCGGGTTGCCCTTGGATGACTGCCAGTATTCGGCTTTGCCCGCGCTAAACGGAGCCGAAGCGTCTCCCAAATAATACTTCGGACTTCCGCCGCCGAAATAATCAACGGCGATTTTAGAGACATTGTTTTTTTCGGTAAAATCTTTTAATCGCTTAAGGTCTTGCCCCCAATCATAATTGGAATCTGTTACGTATTTATAACCGTTTTCGGTTCCTCCGGCAATTTGATTAAAGTAAGAAATAAAATGCGGATAGGCTAATAAAGATTCGGTCATATGCCAAGTGATTAAAACGGCGGCGACTCCTATTTTAAAGATTTTTCTTGTTCCAAATTTTTTTATTGCGCCGACAGAAAGAATATAAATAAACGGCATTGTCGGAAGGATATGTCTTATCCCGATATTCAAAGGGCTTTTAATGCTGTATAACCAATAAAAAACAACAAAAGAAATCATGGAAAACTCGGCGAAATTAACGCTAAGATAATCTTTAAAAGTTTGTAATCCGTAGTTTATAGTTTGTAGTTTTTTAATAATACCCCATACGCTTAAAAGAAAGGCGATAAAAATTAAAAGCAAGGACGGCAATGATTCTTTTAAAAGAAACACAATCGGGAAATAATACCACTGGCCGGCGTTTGATACTTCGCCTAAAAAATATCCCGTATTTCCGCCCGATGCTCTTTGAGTAACCATAAGAACTCCAAGCATATATTGGGCGAAAGGCCTTAAAATTTTATTTTCACTCATAAGAATATTAATTTCAGCCAAACATCTTATTTTTCTATCGGAATTTAATTTACAAGTTTTTAGTTCCGGGTCCGGGCCGTTGGCAAAAGAAGCAAGCGTGATTCTTGTGTCAGACGCTTGTCTTTCCATCGGATAGTTGATTACGAACGGCAAATAAACAAGATAAACAATCGCGTAGCCGATAATAAAAATCAAAACAAGAGATCCGATGTGTTTAAGAGCCATTGAAAAAATAGATTCCCGCTTATAACTTATTTTCCACAAATAAAAAACAATAAGCAGAAATATGAAAAACGGGATAAGAAGAACGGCGGAAAATTTCATTAGTTGGGCTATGCCGAAAGTTAGGCCGGAAAGCAGCAAACTTTTTTTAGTCGGGGCGATAAGGAATTTGACGAAATAATAAGTCGCCATGAATATTCCCAGCGCCGCGCCGATGTCGGTTGTAACATAGTGGCCGTGCGAAAGAACCGTTGGAGAAATTCCAAAAAGAAAAGCCGGAGCAAGTCCCCACCATCCGCCCATTAATTCTTTGGCCCAGATATAGATAAAAATAATGAGTATTATCGTTAAAAGCATTGGGCCGACTCTTGATGATTGGATTATTTTATCCGCGTTATTGCCCGATTCATATAAAAATTGGGCGCCGGCTTCCCATTGGCCGTTTATGTCCGTACTCCACGCTTTTTTATCCGTTGGAAAATTAAGATTTTGGAAAAGAAGGGGAAACGCGGCAATGGCTTTCACCAGAGGCGGATGTTCCGGGTTTAATCTGTAATCAAAATATTTTACATAGCCGTAGCCGGCCGGAATATGGGCAAGTTCGTCCATTGTCGCCGATTCTTTCAGCGAAGAAGAAACCATAAGGCCGAAAGAAAGAAAAACTATAAGGGTTAATATCGCCCAAGGTAAGTAATTTTTCATAATTAAATTATATCATAATATATGATAGAATTGAGACTGTGATTAAGATTGTTTGGACAAAACACGCCCAAGCGAAAATGAATTTTTATAAATTATCCCAGCAAAGAGTAAAACGGGTAATTAATTCGCCCCAAAGAAAAGAGGTCGGAATCGCCGAAAACACCGTGGCTTTAATGCAAAGAGCCGGAAGCAAGAAACATCCTTATGAAATATGGACGATGATTCAGCAAAAACGGCAAACAAAAAACGATAAAGAAAAAACGATTAGAATAATATCCGCTTGGCGTTATCCGGGCATTACGAAATCCGGCGAGGGCCTGCCGGAAGAGGTATTAAAAGAAATAAATGAAATTATTAGAATCGCTTAAAAATAAAAATTTATCTGAAGAAATTTGCTTGTTACGGGTTGATTTTAATTTTCCCGTTTCAAAAAAATTTTCAAACCCGCGGTTAAAAGGAATAATTCCGACTTTAGAATTTTTAGTTAATAAAGGAGCTAAAATTGTTATCATTAGCCACAAAGGAAGGCCGGAAATAAATCAAAAATTACCGCAATTCAGCCTTAAGCCGTTTGCCGGAATTATTTCCAGAAAAATCGGAAAGAAAGTGGATTTTATGGAATTTGATAAATCTGCCGGAGAAAAAATTATAAAATCAAAACCCGGGACGATTTTTCTTATGGAAAACTTGAGATTTTTCCCGGAAGAGAAGAAAAACGACAAGGCTTTTGCCAAAAATCTCGCTTCATTGGGAACTTTTTACGTTAATGACGCTTTTAGCGTGAGCCACAGAAAAAACGCCTCGGTTGAAGCAATAACGAAATTCTTGCCGAGCTATGGCGGTTTCTTGTTAAAAAAAGAAATAGAAAATTTGTCGTTGGTTATGAAAAATCCCAAAAAACCGTTTACCGTTATTCTGGGCGGCGCTAAAATAGCGGATAAGCTCGAGCTTATTAATAATTTTATTAAATCGGCCGATTATTTTTTGATAGGCGGGGCGATGGCTAATGCTTTTTTCGTTGCCAAGGGATTGCCGGTGGGAGATTCTCTTTATGAAAAAGGCATGGTTAAAACGGCGGAAATTATTTTAAAAAATAAAAAAATAATAATACCGTTGGATGTTATTATAGAAAACAGAAAAATTTTAGATATTGGGGCAAAAACCGTTAAAGAATACGAAAAAATCATAAAAAAATCAAAAACAATAATATTTAACGGCCCGATGGGATATATTGAAAACCTAAAATTTTCCAAAGGAACAAAATTCATAATTGACGCGTTGATGAAAAGCGGGGCAAAAATTATAATAGGCGGAGGAGAAACAACCCCAATAATTCAAAATGCGAAATCCAATATATTTTTATCAACCGGCGGGGGAGCGATGCTTGAATATCTTTCCGGAAAAAAACTTCCCGGCTTATCGGCGTTAGAAAGTTAGAAAAATGAACAATCAATTTATGTTAAAAGATTTTGACCTCGCGTTTATTGATACCGAAG
>CAYIEP010000016.1:0-10075 GCA_964362515.1 uncultured Candidatus Saccharibacteria bacterium
TTGATGAAAATTCCCGCCATTGGCAAAGGATTAGCGGAAAAAATCGAGGAATATTTAAAAACCGGAAAAATTAAAGAGTATTTTGAGCTTAAGAAAAAAACTCCCGTTGAAATTGCCGAACTTATTGCCGTTGAAGGAGTGGGGCCAAAAAAAATTAGTGTTTTGTATAAAGTATTGGGTATTAAGAATTTGAAAGATTTGGAAAAAGCCGCCAAAGAAGGGAAAATCGCCTCGCTTTTCGGTTTCGGTGAAAAAACGGAAAATAATATTCTGGAAGGCATTGAGTTTTTGAAGAAAAGCGCCGGCCGATTTTTGCTCGGCGAAATTTTGCCGCAAGTCAAAAAGATTGAAAATCAGCTCAAAGAACTCAAAGAAGTGAAAAAAATCAGTGTTGCCGGCTCAGTCAGAAGAATGAAAGAAACTGTCGGCGACGTTGATTTTTTAGTTGCCTCGGACAAGCCGATAAAAGTAATGGATTCTTTTGTTTCTTTGCCGGGCGTCATAAAGATCTGGGGCAAAGGAACGACTAAAACATCCGTTAGACTGGGAATGGATTTTGACCCCATTAGAAAAGAATTTTCTAACGGGGTAGATATGGATATCAGGGTTGTGCCGGAAAAAAGTTTTGGCGCGGCGCTTCAATATTTTACCGGCTCAAAAGAACACAATATCGCTTTAAGAAAAATTGCCATTGAAAAAGGATTTAAGCTGAATGAATACGGCCTTTTTCGAAACGCTAAAACGATTGCCGGAAAAACCGAAGAAGAAATTTATGAAAAACTCGGATTAGATTACATTGAGCCGGAAATGCGGGAAAATGCCGGAGAAATTGAATTGGCCCTTCGGCATACTCAGGGCAAGCCCAAGGGATTACCAAAATTAGTGGAGACTAAAGACATCAAGGGCGACCTTCAAATTCAAACAAACTGGAGCGACGGCGCCAACACGATTGAAGAATATGTTGAAGAGGCCGTAAATATCGGACTGGAATACATCGCCATAACCGACCACACCAAAAGCTTGATGGTGGCAAACGGACTTGATGAAAAAAGAATTTTAAAACAAATAAAAGAAATAGATGAAATAAATTTAAAATTAAAAAATCAATCCGCCGGCTGGCGGACAAAATTCAGGGTTTTAAAGGGAACCGAGTGCGATATTTTAAAAGACGGTTCAATGGATATCAATGATAAGGTCCTTGAAAAATTGGATATTGTCGGCGCCTCTGTCCATTCTAATTTCAATTTGCCGAAAGCGGAGCAGACAAAAAGGATTATAAGAGCGATGGAAAATAAAAATGTTGATATAATTTTTCACCCGACCGGAAGAAGGATTAAAAGAAGAGAGCCTTACGATATAGACATCGATGAAATCGTTAAAGCGGCGAAAAGAACAAAAACCGTTCTTGAAATAAATTCCTATCCGGACCGTCTTGATTTAAAAGACGAACACATCAGAAAATGCGTTGAGGCGGGCGTGAAAATGTCTATTGATTCCGATTCGCACGCAATTAATCATCTAAAAAATTTAAACTACGGAGTCTCGCAGGCCAGAAGAGGATGGGCGGAGAAAAAAGACATTATTAACGCTTGGCCTGCCGAAAAAACGCTTGGCATGTTAAAATAAATTATGCCAAGAGAGATATCTGCCGGAATAATAATTTACCGAAAAACAAAAGGGGGAATAAAATATTTAATACTTTACCACGGCCATGGATATTGGAATTTTCCTAAGGGTAAAATTGAAGCCGAAGAAAAAAGTTTTGGCGCGGCCTTAAGGGAAATTAAAGAAGAAACGGGGCTTTCGAGAAACGATTTAAAATTCAACCAATATTTTAAAGAATACGAAAGGTTTTTCTTTTGGAGAGGAAAACAAAAAATCTTTAAGATTGTGATATTTTATTTAGCCGAAACCCAAAAGCCTTATATAAGAATATCAAAAGAACACGAAGGCTACGGCTGGTTTACTTATAAAGAAGGGTCGGAAATGTTAGGAGAGCACAAAGACGGGCACAGAATTCTTTACAATGCTAACGAATTTCTCCGCAAGCAAAACCTTAAACATCGCCGCCAAAACATTGTAGAGAAGCCGGCTATTTGATTTTGTTTACGATTTTTTCAAAAACTTTCGGCTCTTTTTGGGCTATTTCCGATAAAATTTTTCTATCAATTATTATTCCCTTTTTCTTTAATCCGAAAATAAATTTGTTGTAATTTAAGCCGTACGGCCTTACCGCGGCATTAATCCTTACCTGCCATAAGCTTCTATAGTCTCTTTTTTTCTCTTTTCTCCCCCTGAAAGCGTGAGACCACGCGTGAAGAAGAGCTTCTTTGGCGGCTCTTTCTTTTGATTTCCTCCCCCATCTGAATCCTTTGGTATACTTTAATATTTTTTTTCTTTTCTTATTGGCTATTGTTCCTCTTTTTACTCTAGGCATATTTTTTTAAAATTTTTTTCGCGATATCAAGTTTTTTAAAACCTTTTTTTCTTTTGAGCTGAACTGTTCTTTTTTTTGAACGAAAATGGCCCTGGCCCATTATTCTTCTTAAAACCTTGCCCGTTCTTGTAATTTTTATTCTATCGGCTATTGATTTTTTCATCCCCCACTCTTAAAGCATTAAAGAATCGGGAAGGCGGCGCTTCAAAGAAGCATAACCTTTCTTGAATTGCTTTAATCTTTTTTCTCTAATTAATGCGTCCCTTTTTGATTTATATCCTTCAAAATATATTAATTCCATTGGTCTTAGATTTCTTGTAGATTGTACCATGCCTTGATTATGCTTTTCCATTCTTTCTTTAAGATTTTCAGTAAAACCAATATAGGAACTGTTATCTAGTTTCGATTTTAACAGATAAATGAAAAACATAATCAGATGCTTTAAGAGTGGGGGATTATTTTCTGTCTATTTGCATTATTAATCCTTTACCGCCTAATTTCGGCTCTGATGTTATTTTATAATCAAAATTCATCATTTTGACAAATTCATTAAGTTTGTGCCTTGCCCATTCTTTATTGCCCTTTTCTCTGCCCCTAAGCCAAAGGGCTATTTCAACTTTATGGCCGTCATCGAGAAACTCTCTTATTTTTTCTATTTTCGTCTCTAAGTCGTTTTTGGCCGCCCTGGCGCTTATTCTTACTTGTTTCAATTCCCCGATTTTCTGACCAGCTCTTTGTTTCTTCAATTCTTTCTCTTTTTGATAACGAAACTTGTCAAAACTTATTATCTTGACAACCGGCGGTTTTGCGCCGGGCGCTATCTCTATCAAATCAAGGTTTTTTTCTTTTGCCAATTTTAACGCCGCCTCAAGCGGCATAATGTCCAAATTTTCTCCGTTTTCTCCTATCACTCTCAATTCTAACGCCGTTATTTGATTGTTTATTTTATATTTTATATTTATATCTAAGTTTCTATTTTTCTATTTCTAACGGGTGGAAATGGCGGGAGTTGAACCCGCGTCTGGCAAAAATTCCAAGAAATATCTACAAGCTTATTTGGATTAAAATTAAAAATTTAGAAGTTAAAATCCAACAAAATCATCTAAATCTTCGCCGAAAATTTTCATCCGTTAATCTCGGCCAGAAACGAATATAGCTTGAAAATATAACACCGCTTTTAACCTATCAAGCGTCAGTCAAGCGATGCGGCCTTACGCAAAAGCGAAAGCCGGAGCCAATTTATTATTGTTGGCAGTTTTGTTTTGATTTGGTTTTTTCGAGGGCTAAATCTTCCTCGGCTTGCAATCTCGTAAAAATCCCGCCATCGATTCCCTGCATTCCCATACGTCAATCCTTATTATTTATATTTTCGGATTGTTCTTTCCGCTTCTCTTTTTTTCAAAAGTTCTCTTTTGTCAATTTTCTTTCTAAGCCGGGCCAGTCCTACTCCCAACTTTACTTTACGATTCTTAATATACACTTTTAAGGGAACCAAAGTCAAGCCTTTTTCCGTTTGTCCTATAAAACTTTTAATTTCCGGTTTCCTGAAAAGCAAACGTCTGGTTCTTTTAGAATCATAATCGTCCGGCGCGTTTTTCGGCTGATAAGGAGGAATATCGCAATTAATAAGCCACGCCTCCCCGCCTCTTATAATTACGTGAGAGCCGGCGATATTCATTCTTCCGCTTTTTACGGATTTAACCTCAAGGCCCTTTAATTCTATTCCCGCCTCATAAGTTTCAAGGACTTGATAATCAAAATAAGCGCGCCTGTTGCTGATTATTGCGTTCATACACGTTAAGTATACCCCGTAGGAAAATTAATTTCCTACGAGGTACAGAACATTTAATCGTTTGGCCGAATCTGTTATTATTAAAATAAATAAAATGCTCAAAGAAAAAATAAAAAGATTAATTGAAAAAAACGCCGCTCGCATGGAAAATTTTGATGTTTTTGTTCCGGAGAAAGAAGCCTTCGGCCATTACTTCACGAACGCCGCCATAAAATTTTCCAAAATAATAAATAAAAATCCCGTGGAATTCGCCGAGGAGCTGGCAAAAAGAATTAAAATCAACGAACCGGATTTTTTTGAAAAAATCGAAGTTCTCCCGCCCGGATTTATGAATTTTTGGCTTTCGCCGAAAGTTTTTCAAAATGAATTGAAAGAAATTTTAAAGAAGAAAAGTAATTACGGCAAACCCGTTCGGCAATCCAAAGATAAAAAAATCCAGATAGAATTCGTTTCCGCCAATCCAACCGGGCCCCTGACTCTGGCCAACGGTCGAGGAGGATTTTTCGGCGATGTTTTAGCGAATATTCTGGAATTTTGCGGATATAAAGTTGAACGAGAATATTACGTTAACGATACCGGCAATCAAATTATCACTTTGGGAAAATCTTTATCAACGGCTGCCGGTTTAATTCCTTGGGAAGAAAATTTTTACCAAGGAGACTATATAAAAGATTGGGCCAAGAAAAATTCTGTATTGATTAAAAAATATAAAAATAATTATTTGAAAATCGGCCAATCGGCGGCCAAAGATTTTCTTGCGTCAATTAAAAAAACTTTGATAAAAGATTCAAAAATTCGCTTTGACCGTTTTACTTCGGAAAACCGCCATATTCATAAAAAGAATTTTACGAAAAAGGCGTTGGCAATTTTTGAAAAATCAAAACTAACCTATAAAAAAGACGGCGCTTTGTGGCTGAAAACAACGCAATTCGGCGACGACAAAGACAGAGTTCTTATAACTAGCGATGGGTTTCCGACTTATTTTTTAGCCGACGCCGGCCACTATTTGGAAACAAAAAAACGAGGATTTAATCATAAAATTAATATTATGGGGCCCGACCATTATGGTTATGTAAAAAGAATTCAGGCAACGGCCAAGATTATGGGATTTAAAAACAGTGAAATTATAATCACTCAAGCCGTCCGTCTGATAAGAAAGGGGCAAGTATTAAAAATGTCAAAACGGAAAGGCGAGTTCGTCGCTTTTGGCGACCTTGTCTCTGAAATCGGCGCCGATGTCGCGAGATTTTTCTTTTTAACGCATTCGCCGGAAACCCATATGGATTTTAATTTGGATTTGGCAAAAGAAAGGTCAATGAAAAATCCCGTTTATTACGCCCAATACGCGGCGGTTCGATGTCAAGGAATTATTAAAAAGGCGGGGAGACAAACTACGAAACATAAATCGCAAATTAATCTAAATTTATTAAACACCAAGGAAGATATACATTTGATTAAAACATTGGCGCGATTTCCGGAAACAGTTGAGGAAACTGTTAGGAAATTAAGCCCGCAGACCCTAGTCCATTACAGCTTTGAGTTGGCAAGAGAATTTCATAATTTTTATGAAAAAGAGAAAGTCGTCGGAGAAGAAAAAAATCTGGCATCGGCTCGCCTGGCTTTGATTACCGCGACGCTGATAATTTTTAAAAATATTTTCTCGCTTCTCGGTATAAGCTTGCCCCGTAAAATGTAAAGCATTTTTTCGGGGCTTGCCTAAAAAAATGTAAAGAAGAGAAATCATTAAAAATAAGATATCCACAAAAATGGTAGGTTAAATATTGATATTCGTTAAAAAGCGTTGTAAGGTTAAAAAGGCCGGGCATAAAAATGCCCGAATTTAAAATATATCTATTTTGATTTTGGAGGAGACTATGAACACGAAAGAAAAGGCCAATTCCCCCGTTCCCGTTCCAGTCCCAATCTGGTACGGATTTACGGCTTTGAAAAAACAAGAAAAGTTCGTAATGGGGATTCAGGAAGCGAAACTCTTCCTGGTAAAATTAAGCATAGGGAATATTCCCGGTGGTATTCCGGGGATAAAATGCAAAAAATTAGAAAGACTGGCAAGAAAGATGGAAAGGGATTCCATTAAGGAGGTCAAGGGGCTGATTATCGCCCAGAATCGTTCAGGGTGGTTTCAGGTCGCAATCAAGAATTGGGAAGATGGTCAGTATGACATCTTGCTGATTCATGATCGGTGCCTGAAAATGGTAACCGACGAAAAAGTCATTGAGTTCGCGACCTACTGCGAACTTGGAAAAGGGTATTTTCCGCCGCAACCAAGCGCGGCGTAACCGCCAATAACCTCCAATTAAAACTAACCCGCCAATAATAATAATAAGGCGGGTTTTAAATTTGTCTTTTTTGCGATATTATTTAAAAAATGCTTAATGGGAAAAATTTTCAATCGCCGAAAGAATCCGAAGAAGCAGTTCTAAAATTTTGGCGGGAAAATAAAATTTTTGAAAAATCGGTGAATAAGAAATCCAAGCGCGGCGATTTTTCTTTTTACGACGGTCCGCCGTTTGCCACCGGCCTACCTCATTATGGCCATATTCTGGCCAGCGTTATAAAAGACGCCATCCCGAGATATCAAACAATGAAAGGTTTTCGGGTAAAAAGAAGGTGGGGCTGGGATTGCCACGGCTTGCCGGTTGAATATGAATTGGAAAAAGAGCTTAATTTAAAAACTAAAAAGGACATTGAAAATTTCGGCGTTAAAAATTTCAACGAACGCGCCAAATCGTTTGTCTTAAAATACACGGACGAATGGAAAAGGATTATCCCGAGAATCGGTCGCTGGGCGGACATGGAAAACGACTATAAAACAATGGATTGGCATTACACCGAATCTATTTGGTGGGTATTCAAAAAACTTTATGACAAAAATCTTATTTATGAAGGCTATAAATCAATGCATATTTGCCCGCGTTGCGAAACAACGCTGGCCAATTTTGAAGTATCGCAAGGATATAAAGAAATTACCGATATATCAATAACCGCCAAGTTCAAGCTTGCCGAAGAAAAAAACACATTTGTTCTCGCTTGGACAACAACGCCCTGGACGCTCCCGGGGAACGCGGCTTTGGCAATAAATCCGAAGATAAATTACGCGAAAATAAAATCCGAAAACGGAGAAATTTATATATTGGCGAAAAATAGGATTGAATCGCTCGCGCCGAACCAAAAAGTTTTAGAGATATTCAGCGGTAAAAAATTAATCGGAAAAAAATACGAACCGCTCTTTAAATACTACTTGGATGACAAAAATCTTAAAAACAAAGAAAACGGCTGGAAAATTTATCCGGCGGATTTCGTAACTATTGACGAAGGAACCGGCGTTGTTCATATCGCTCCCGCTTTCGGAGAAGACGACATGAATCTTAGCCAAAAGCATAATCTTCCGTTTATTCAGCATGTTTCAATGAACGGGAAATTTAAAAAAGAAGTTAAAAATTTTGCCGGATTTAATGTTAAGCCGAGAGAAAATCCCCAATCAACCGATATTGAAATTATTAAATGGTTAAGCGCCAATAATAAACTTTTCAGCAAGCAAAAAATTATTCATTCTTATCCTCATTGCTGGCGTTGCGACACGCCGCTTTTAAATTACGCGGCCAATTCCTGGTTTGTAAGAGTTGCGGCAATAAAAGATAAAATTATTAAAAATAATAAAAAAATAAAATGGATTCCCGCCCATATCAAAACTGGGAGATTCGGCAAAATCATTGAAACCGCTCCGGATTGGGGAATATCGCGTTCAAGATTTTGGGGCGCTCCATTGCCGGTTTGGAAATGCGAATCGTGCGAAAAACAAATGGTCATAGGCTCCGTGGAAGAAATAAAAAACAATTCCCAAAAATCGCGGAATAATTATTTTATAATGAGGCACGGAGAAGCGGAAAGCAACGTAAAAAACGAAGTAAGTTCTGACTTAAAATTAAACACGAAAAACCATCTTACTAAAAACGGCGTTTCGCAAGTCAAAAAATCGGCAAAAAAACTTAAAAAAATAGATGCTGTCTTTTCTTCCGATTTCGAAAGAACTAAAGAAACGGCGAACATAATAGCCAAAGAAATAGGATATAAGAAGAAAATAATTTTTGACAAAAGACTAAGAGAAATAAATGCCGGAATATTTAATGGCGGCCTGGCAAAAGAATATCGCGGATTTTTCCGTTCAACGGAAGAAAGGTTTTATAAAGCTCCGCCGAAAGGAGAAAGTTTGAATGATTTAAAAAAAAGAATCTCGGAATTTTTGTACGAAATAGATAAAAAATATTCCGGCAAAAACATTCTTATTATAAGCCACGACGACCCTATCTTCTGCCTTTTTGCTTCAGCCAAGGGAACGACCCCGAAAGAAGCCGCCGAAATGAAAACTAAAAATGATTTTATAAAAACCGGAGAAGTTATGAAGCTTGATTTTATTCCCTTGCCGCACAATTCCAATTACGAACTGGACCTTCACAGGCCGTATATAGACGAAATAAAACTTATATGCGATTGCGGGAAAAAAACGGAAAGAATAAAAGATGTCTTTGATTGCTGGTTTGAATCCGGTTCTATGCCTTATGCTCAAATTCATTATCCGTTTGAAAATAAAAATGATTTTAATAAAAATTTTCCCGCTCAATTTATTGCCGAAGGACTGGACCAAACAAGAGGATGGTTTTATTCGCTCTTGGTTTTATCAACGGCGCTTTTTAATAAGCCCGCCTATAAAAATGTAATCGTTAACGGAACAATCTTGGCGGAAAACGGAGAAAAAATAAGCAAACGTCTGAAAAACTACTCCGACCCGATGGAAATGGTGGATAAATACGGAGCGGACAGCATCCGTTATTATCTTTTGTCTTCGCCGGTTGTCAGAGCCGAAGACCTGAATTTTTCCGAACAAGGCGTTGATGAAATTTATAAAAAAGTCGTTTCAAGATTATGGAATGTCTATAAATTTTACGAACTGTACTCCGGTGAAACAAAAATAAAAAATAAAAAACTAAAAACCGAAAATGTTTTAGATATATGGGTTACGGAAAGATTAGAAGTATTAAAAAAAGATGTTTCCTTGGCAATGGACGCTTATGAACTCGACAAGGCTTTAAGGCCCATAACCGAATTTATAGAAGATTTATCTACTTGGTATATAAGGCGCTCAAGAGAAAGGTTTAAATCAGAGGACAAAAAAGACAAACAAAACGCGATTAATACGACCGGTTTCATATTAACCGAACTTTCAAAAATAATGGCGCCGTTTACTCCTTTTATATCAGAACTTATTTATAAATCGTTGAATAATAAAGAATCCGTTCATCTGGAAAATTGGCCAATCGCCATCGCTCAAAATCAAAAATCAAAAATCAAAAATCAAAAATTATTAGAGGGCATGAAAGAAGTCAGAAGGATTACTTCGTTGGCGTTAGAGGCGAGACAAAAAGCCGGAATTAAAATAAGACAACCATTACAAAGGTTAAAAGTTAAATCCGCCGGCTGGCGGATAAAGTTAAAAGTTGACAAAGAATTATTGGGAGTCTTGGCGGACGAAATTAACGTTAAAGAAATAATCTTTAACGAAAAAATAAATCCGCCGGACGGCGGAGAAATTGAACTGGATACAACGATTACTCCGCAATTGAAAGAAGAAGGAATAACAAGAGATATTATAAGAATGGTTCAGGGGCTAAGGAAAGAAGCCGGATATATTTATAAAGACAAAATCCATTTATGGATTCTGCTTCCGGAAGAACGCGAAAAAGCGGTTCTTCATAATATTGAGTATTTCAAAAAAGAAATAAACGCCGACGATATTGAATTCAAAAAATCCGACAAATTTGAGGCTGAAA
>CAYIEP010000017.1:0-10061 GCA_964362515.1 uncultured Candidatus Saccharibacteria bacterium
CGCCGCGCCTATCTTACAAAGTAAGTAAATCTCATAAAGATTTTTGAGATAATATAAAATCTTTGTTATAATTATTCTATATGGATAAAAATATTTTATGGGTAATTTTAGTCGTAGTAGTTGTTATGGTCGCCGTTTATTATGGACGGAGTTATTTTAATGTGTCGAGTATTTCAAAAAATGAAACCTCGAAAATTCAAAATCAGTCCGTTCAAAATCAACCAGATAAATTAGTTGTTGAAATTTTAAAAAACGGCAACGGAGAAAAAGCAAAGGCGGGCGACAAGGTTGCGGTTCATTATACCGGCTGGCTTGAAGACGGAAAAAAATTTGATTCCAGTTTAGACCGCGACCAGCCGTTTGAATTTATTTTGGGAGCGGGTCAGGTGATTAAGGGTTGGGATATCGGCGTTTTGGGAATGAAAATAGGAGAAAAAAGAAAACTGACGATTCCTTCGGATTTGGCTTACGGCGATTTGGGCAGGACCGGCGCGATTCCGCCGAAAGCGACACTAATTTTTGAAGTTGAACTTTTGAAGATAAATTAAAAAATAGATATGTCCAAATTTTATAATCCCACAAGAAAACGGAACGTTTTTGAACCAGCGTCAAAAATTCCATATAGGTTGAGTCGAAGCAAAATTGATTTATTTTTAAATTGTCCCAAGTGTTTTTATTTAGATAGGCGTCTTGGCGTCGGCCAGCCGCCGAGTTTTCCTTTCAATCTTAATTCCGCCGTGGATAAATTATTAAAAAAAGAGTTTGATATTCACCGCGCCGGCGGAACGGCTCATCCATTAATGAAAGCGTATGGTTTGGATTTAATTCCGTTTAAACACGAAAAAATGGATGAATGGCGCGACGCGCTCGGCGGAGGAATTCAATATCTGCATCCGAAAACCAATTTTCTTATTACCGGCGGAATTGACGACGTTTGGGTAAACCCTGACGGAGAATTAAATATCGTTGATTATAAGGCTACCTCAAAAAACGGGGAAGTTAATTTGGACGCGGATTGGCAGATAAGCTATAAACGGCAGATGGAAATTTACCAATGGCTCTTCCGAAAGAACGGTTTTAAAATAAGCAATATGGGATATTTTGTTTACTGCAATGGCGATACGGACAAAAAAGCTTTTGACGGGAAGCTGGAGTTTGACGTGAGAATATTGCCCTACGAAGGAAATGACGACTGGGTAGAACGGGCGATAACGGACGCTTATAATTGTTTGGCGCGAGATACATTGCCGGAATCGTCATCGGAATGCGATTTTTGCTCTTACAGAAACGCGGCAAAAGAATTTGAAAAATAATTTTAAAAGGTCGCTTAATTAAAATCCGTTTTTATTTTATGAGAAAGAATAATTTTAATTTGGTAGCAGGAATAATATTTTTATTAGTCGCGCTGCTTCATGCCCTAAGAATGATATATGATTGGCAGGCCATAATTGGCGGATGGAGTGTTCCTTTGTGGGCGAGTGGAGTCGCGGTGGTTATCTTCGCGGGCTTGGCTTATTGGGCCCTTAAATCAAGAGAATAAAGAAATCCCAAATTTCTGTGGATAATTATATTCGCCAAAGATTATAAAATGGTATAATAATAAAAAGCTCTAAGATGAGCGAAAAAGGTCGAAAAAGTAAGTCAAATAATTATGAAATATTTACACATAGTTGCTTTTATCTTGTTAGTTGTCGGAGGCCTTAACTGGTTGCTTCTTGGACTTTTCGGATGGGATATTGGAGAAGTTTTCGGCGGTCAGGACGCGTTGGTTTCAAAAGTAATTTATATTCTCGTGGGCTTGTCCGCTCTTTATGAGCTTGCGACGCATAAACAGAATTGCAGAAATTGCGAGAAAATGAGCAGTTCTCAACCTTCTTCAATGTAGGTGGCATAAGTTTTTTATTTTAAAAAACCGTTGTCTTAATAATTTGCTAAGACGGCGGTTTTTCGTATAATTTTAAGAATGAATAAGACAATTTTATATATTTTAATTTCTGTCTTTGCGATAGCGGTTATTGCCGGAATTTATTTAATCGCGAAGAAGCCCTATCAAGATGTCGGAAGCGGGATTTCAAATTATAGGCCCACTAATTCTGACCATATTAAGGGCAATAAAGAAGCGGAATTGGTTTTGATTGAATACAGCGATTTTCAATGTCCGGCTTGCGGCGCTTATTATCCGATTTTGAAGGAATTATCTCGGGAATTCGGCGATAAAATAGTTTTCGTTTATCGTCATTTTCCGCTGACCCAAATTCATAAAAACGCAAAGCTTGCAGCTATTGTTTCCGAGGCGGCCGGAAAACAAGATAAATTCTGGGAAATACACGATGTTATTTTTGAGAATCAGAAAGAATGGTCGGATTCCGAATCGGCGATAGATTATTTTATAAAATACGCGCAAAGATTTAATCTTGATATTGAGAAGTTTAAATTCGACATTAATTCAGAAGAACTAAAACAGAAAGTGGAGTCAGATTATTTAAGCGGGCTTGAATTGAAAGTTAATGCCACGCCCACGTTTATTCTAAATGGAAAGAAAATCCAAAACCCGAGGAGTTATGAAGAATTTAAAAAAGTAGCGGAAAGTTATTTAAATTCCGCCAATGAATCAAAATATTAAAATAATCGCAATCTCGTCAATTACCGGAGCCGTTGTCGGGTCGTTGATTTTCGCGTCTTTTAATTTATTCGGCGAAAAATCGGAAAATGAACTTATAAAAGAATTTTATGATATTGAAAACGCCGTTCATATCAGCCCGCATGGTTTAAGGGGAAAAATGGATAAAGGCGACCAATCATATATTCTGGTTGATTTAAGAAGCCAAGAAGAATACGAAAAAGAGCATATAATCGGAGCGGTTAATATCCCGGCCTATAAAGACAAGAACACGCCGGCTTACGAGGAAAAAGAAAGAATAATAAATTCTTTTAAATTATTATCGGGCGACAAAGACGTTATCGTTTATTGTTATAGTATGCCGTGTATGACCGGAAGAAAAATAGGAAAATTATTGGCCGATAACGGGATTTACGTTAAACATTTAGGGATAGGTTGGAATGAATGGCGTTATTTCTGGAATTTTTGGAATCATGAGCATGAATTAAAATTAACTAAACCGGAAGAATATATATTTAGCGGCAAAGAGCCCGGTATTCCTAAGATTCGCGAATTGCCGTCTCCTTGCGGAAAAGGAGAATTAAGTTGTTGAAGTATTTTGAATTACGAAATCAACAAACCCAAAAGCTCTTTCTGAAATCTTAATCCGTCAGCTGACGGACGGGATTTACTTCAGAAAATCATTTTTCAGAACCAGTCCGTCAGCTGACGGATTATTCCAGCGATAAGATTTTCTTCCCCCTCGGCGCGCCATCTCGCCTTCGGCGGGAACCAAGCTGGCGCGCCTACGGGATGTTCTTCAAAACAACTTTCCGAAGCAAATCCGTGAGCGGATTGAAGAAAGAATTTTTGGTTTATTTGATAACCGATAACAAGTGTGGCGAGCACCACAAGGCTGATTATTTTTTCGTGGGACATATTTATGAAATTGTTTCTTTTTTAATACTTCGGTTCTGCTCGGTATCTTTGACTGCGGTGGAAGCAAGATAGGAAAGAAATCCAGGGATAAGCGGCAGGATGCAAGGGCTTAAGAACGAACCAACGCCCGCAAGGAACGAAACGCCGAAGTTAAAAACGGTAAGTGAGTTAATACCGCCCCCTTGATTGTTTCCCAAATGTTTGCCATAACGAATTATATGAATAAATCCTTGAAACGACTTTTGATTATATTTGGTTTAATAATTGCTCTTTTGTTGGGATATTTGGGTGGTCATTATTCAAGTCCCGATTCCAAAACCCAAGAAAAATTAAAATTTTATTCTGAATCTACCCAAACCCTCTTGAATGAAAGAAAAAATTGGATAGAAACAGTTTTAAAAATTTGTCCCGAAACCGACAGATTAGCAAATGAACTTTCAATAACGACCGGTAAAAAGCAATTCTATCAAGGTTGTGAAAATGACTGGCTTGAAAAAGCGAAAAATCTTCCCACCACAATTTTAGAATTAACCTCTCCCTAATTTTTAACATATCTCTGTTTAAAATAATTCATCCAGTATTCTCTGTTTGGCATCCCCTAATTATCCCATATCTTTATTTTTCTCGTTCATAATAGCCGACATATTATAACTGTGTTGTTGATATGTTAAATATATTCCCAGCTAAACCATCGGAGCCGTCGCTTCCGTTATTAGACCCAGTTCCTGTTCCAAGCCCTTTAAGTCCTTTTGCTCCGCCGGTCGCTACGACAGTTCCGTTTCCTGTTTTCTCTCCATAAATCAAAAGTATTACGCCTCCGGGCGCTCCAGCCCCTCCGCCTCCGCCTCCGCCACTTGTGGCACTGCCATTCATACCATTTCCTCCGTCTCCTCCTTTGGCTTGTATGCCTTCTTCTTGTTCGTTGATTATTCTTTTGGCGAAAATTATTATTTGTGTCAAATACTATTTACATTAGTTATTAACCTTTTCTTATTGCCTCCCGCTTATTTAGGATTTATAATTATAAAAATGAATAAAAAAGTCCTATTAGCCGCCGTAATAATAGTTTTAATATTAGCCGTTGCCGCCGTTTTTTGGTTTTTTATCTATAATGACGAGAAACTTGGACAAACGGAACAAGCGAAAGAACAGATAACCGACACTTCTGAAAGCGCCTCAACCTTGGGCGGGTCAATTTTTGAAACAGTAGAATCCCAAAACAATCCAATTCAGAAACTTCCGGAGACTAATCCTTTTAATAAAGTTGAAACCAACCCGTTCAAGCAGAGCTATAAAAATCCTTTTGAGAGATAATTTATGACAAAAACAAAAGAATTTTCTTTATTAATTTTTTTCCTGATATTTTCCTTGGGAATGATTTATTATTTTGCCGTTGCCGCGGAAATAAAATATCCGGTACCGGAATTGGGTAATTGCGGAAGCGAATCGGAGTGCCGAATTTATTGCGATAAAAGCGATAATATATTATCTTGCGTTGATTTTGGGGAGAAAAACGGCCTTATTTCCGAAAAAGAGGCGGAGCGGGCCAGAGAATTCGCCGATGTTTTAAAGGGCGAAGGGCCGGGAGGATGCGATTCCAGGGAATCTTGCGAGAACTATTGCGAGAATATAGATAATATTAATGAATGTCTGGCTTTTGCCGAAGAACATAATTTTATAGAACCCGATGAATTAAACGAGGCAAAAAAAGTCGCTGAAATTTTAAAAAAAGGAGATAGGCTTCCGGGCGAGTGTCGTGATAAAAATTCTTGCAAATCTTATTGCGCCAAGCCGGAAAATGCCGATGAATGTCTGGCTTTTGCCGAGAAAGCGGGATTTGTGAGCAAGGAGGACGCCGAAAAAGCGAAAAAAGCCCTTCCTTTTATTGCTAGAGGAGAATCTCCGGGCGGATGTAAAACCAAAGAACAATGCGAGGCTTATTGTTCCGCGGATTCTCATTTTGAAGAATGTATTAGTTTTGCCGAAAAGGCGGGATTTATGAGCGAAGAAGAAGTTAAAATGATTAGAAAGACCGGCGGAAAAGGGCCGGGCGGGTGTAATTCAAGAAATTCGTGCGAATCATATTGTAATAAACCGGAAAATCAAGAAATGTGTTTTAAATTCGCCGAAGAACACGGACTTATACCGGAAGACAAAATTAAAGAAATGAAAGAGGGAATGGGAAGATTAAGGGCGGGACTGGGACAGGCGCCGCCGGAAGTTTTAGAATGCCTTAAAGAGAACTTAGGAACGAACATAATAGAAGATATAGAAAGCGGTAAATTAGTTCCCGGCCCGGCAATAGGCGAAAGAATGAAAGGTTGTTTTGAAAAATTTATGCCAAAGATGGTTGAAAAAATGAAATCGGCAATGGAAAACGCCCCGCCGGAAATTTTAAAATGTCTTAAAGAAAGAATAGGAAGCGAAGAATTGGAAAATATTAAATCAGGAGAGGCGCCGGATATTAAAGGCGGCGACGCCATGAGAAAATGTTTTGAATCAATGCGTGTTGAAGGGATGGAGAAATTTAAAGAGGATTTTAAAACGGAAGGATTAAATCGGGTTCCTCCGGAAATAAGAAACTGCATTAAGTCTAAAATCGGAGTCGGTGTTGATGGAATAGAAAAAGAAAATATGGAAAATTTAATAAAAGAATGCGTGAAAGATTTTAAACCGGAAAATTTTAAACCAGAAGAAATTCCTCAAGAATTTAAAATTCCGCCGATAGACCAAAATAATTTCGCGCCAAAAGAAGAACATGGCGGCATGATGCCTCCGCAAGGATTCGCTCCGCCGATTGATGTTTGCGCGGGATTTAAATTAGCGCCGTCTTGCGATTTTATGCCGGAAGAAGCAAAAGAAATGTGTAGAAAATGCAAGGGAGAATAATTTAGAAAGAAATAAGTCTTTTTCTGCAACCACATTCAAGCAAACCAAACTTACCTTCGAAAGCCAGTCCGTCAGCTGACGGATTATTCCAGCGGGATATTTTCTCAAGCAAGTTTGGTTTGCCTTTGAATTTTAAGAATGACTCGTTCAAAGCGGGTCATTTTATTTAAAAACAAATGATATAATAATTAAAATGAATGTTTTTAGATTAGACAAGAATAATCCGGACGATAAAATCATTAAAAAAGCGGCCAAAATAATTAGAGATGGCGGATTGGTTGTTTTCCCAACGGAAACGGTTTATGGTCTTGGCGCGAACGCATTGAATAAAAAAGCCGTTAAAAAAATATTTAAAGCAAAGGACAGGCCGTTAGATAATCCGCTGATAGTTCATATATCCGACGTTTCCGATATTGAAAAGCTGGCTAAAAATATTCCCGTTTTCGCTTATGAGCTGGCGAGAAAATTCTGGCCCGGGCCGTTGACAATTGTTTTAGAAGCGCGTGGCGGGAAAAATACGATTGCCTTAAGAATACCCGATAATAAAATCGCTTTGCTGTTGATAAAAAGCGCCGGCGTTCCAATAGCCGCTCCTTCGGCAAACATATCAAGTAGGCCGAGTCCGACAAATATTAGAGACGCCGTTTTTGATTTAAAGGGGAAAGCGGACATTTTTTTGGATTCCGGCAGGACAAAAATAGGCCTTGAATCGACGGTTATTGATTTAACGGTAAAAAATCCGAAAATTCTTAGGCCCGGAGCAATATCAAAAGAGGATATTCAAAAAGCGCTAAAAATAACAATTAAAGCCGGAAAATCAGGGAGTTCTAAATCTCCGGGAACAAAACATAGGCATTATTCTCCGGAAGCGAAATTTATTTTAGCGAAAGGAAAAGATTTTAAAAACAAAATTTCAAAGCTTATAGATTATTATAAAACAAAAGGATTCAGGGTGGGGATAATGGCTTCAAAAGAAACGAAAAATATTTATAAAAAAGCCGACGGAGTTATTTCTCTGGGTTCTTCTAAAAACCTTGAAATTATCGCCAGAAACATTTTTTCCGCTATGAGAAAATTAGATAAAGCGGGGATAGATGTTATAATCTCCGAAAGTTTTCCTAAAAAAGGAATAGGATTGGCCATTATGGACAGATTGGAAAGGGCGAGTTCGGGAAAGGAAAATAAAAGATAGAAAATATAATGAAGGCATATAAAAAGAATTTAATTTTATTTTTCGCAATTATTGTTATAGCTCTTTTATTCTGGAGTTCTGTTTCTCTGCAGAATTATTTTTATGATGTTGTATTAATTATGGAGAATTACGCGGAGAATCACGAATTAATGGCGTTTTTCGTATTTATCTTTTTTTCCGTTTTTTCAGCGATGTTTTTTATGTTCAGCAGTATTTGGCTGGTGCCGGCCGCCATATTTATTTGGGGGGAATTTTTAACGGCGAATTTTTTATTTGTAAGTTGGATTATCGGCGCGGCCCTGTCTTATTCAATAGCTAGATACGCCGGTTATTTGGTTTTTGACAAAATAATTTCTTCCGGAAAAATATCGCGCTATCGGGATTTTTTCCGCGACGAAGAAGGTTTTTGGATGATTTTTCTTTTAAGACTTGTTTTGCCTTCGGAAATTCCCGGATACGCCATGGGGGTAATCGGGTATAATTTCGGCAAGTATTTGCTGGCAACGGCATTAGCGGAGCTTCCTTACGCCTTTTTAACCGTGTTTCTTATAGATTCAATAATAAATCAGGAACCGACAACTCTTATTATTCTTGCGGGTATTTGGCTTATAGCGACGAGTATTCTTACAAAAATTCTTTATTCTAAATTTAAAAAAGAAATCTAAAATGTCCTTTATTTTAAATTATAAAACTTTTTTTATTTTCGGGGCTGTAATTCTTATTTTAGTCTTATTTTTTTTGGCAGGATGGTTTTTAAATAGTTATAGAAAAATTGATTTGTCCGTGAATAACATAAAAATAGAGGCGGAAATAGCCGATACTTTTCAAAAAAAAGCCAGGGGGCTTTCCGGCAGAAAGAGCATTGCCGAAGGCGAAGGAATGCTCTTTATTTATGAAAATTCCGGGTTTTATTCTTTCTGGATGCTCGGAATGAATTTCGCGCTCGACATAATATGGATAGACGAAAATTATAAGATTATAGATATTGATAAAAATGTTTCTCCGGATTCTTTTCCTAAAACCTTCAGGTCGGAAAATCCGGCGAAATATATTTTGGAAGTTCCCGCCGGATTTTCCGATAAAAACAACGTTAAATTAGGAGATTATATTAATGGGTTCTGATAAAAAAAACCGCCCCGATTAAATCGCGGCGGTTTTTCTCTTAAAAGCTCCTAAAAGATTTTTGCTTTTCTCTGTGGCAATCGCGACAAAGAAGTTGGCTTAATCTGCTAGGATCCGGTTCAAAAGGAAGTTCGGTAATCGGATTTCCGCACTTTGAGCACTTCCAATCGCCTTTATACATTTTCCTTTCAAAACCATCGTTTCCACTATACGCCATTTTGTCTTATAACTTTTTTTCGTCCCTTTTAGACCAGAGACAAAACGGCTAATTTCGCCTATTTAATCCCTTAATCCTTATCTAATATAATAATCCGCAAATTCTTATTGTCAAGAACTAATTAGAAATAAGTTCTGAACGAAGAGAGCGGATTTCATTGAGAATTGCGAGAAGAAGCTTAACGATGAGAGAAAAAATTTTTGAAAATCCGCCTCCTTCGTTTTTAATAGTGGCCGCGATTTCGGTTTCTAAAACAGGGTCGGCGAAAGATGATTTTTTAGATAAAAGAAGCGGTCCAAAAACTTGTTCTTCGCCCGCTCCCAAGAAAAACGACGGAGTACTTTGTGGCGGGCCGTATTTCGTATCAATAACAAGAATTTCCGTGTAATATCGGCCCTGCGGCATGGTTATAGTGAGATTTCCTTCACGGTTAATCGTTCCGCCAAATGTTTTTCCGGCAACGCCTACAAATGAAACAAAAACAGGAATTGTGGGCGCCGCGCCGTCGGGAGTAAAAATCGTAATGCTTACCGTGGATGGAGCAATGGCCGGGTCGGGCGTTTTACTTTGTTGCGGTTCAGGTTCAGGTTCAGGAGCCGGAGAAGGAGTAGGCGCGGGCGTCTCTGGAAGCGGCGGTAATGGAAGGGATTCCGGTATTGGCGGAAGCGGAATAACAAATATAGTCTCTGGGGAAGACGTGGCTATTACAGAAATAGTGGATGTGGAATTTTCGGGCGTGCTTGTCGCCGTAGATAATATAGGGCTTTCGGGAGTGGTTGTTGCCGTAGTTATGGCTGTTTCCGGAGTGCTTGTTGCCGTTTCTTCGGCGTACGCCGTCCACCAAACGGAAAAAAGCAAAGAAATAACGATTCCGTAAATAAAAGTTATTAAGAAAATCGTTTTCGGAAAAGATAAGTTATTAAATATTTTCATTGTTTATTAATATGATTATAATATGAAATGCTACTTATCAAAAGGGGGTATTGTTAATAAGTAGAGAATAGAATATAAGACGTGAAATGTGTAATATAAAAGGATAATAGCCAGAGTAGCTCAGCGGTAGAGCAGTCCCTTCGTAAGGGAAAGGTCGGGGGTTCAAATCC
>CAYIEP010000018.1:0-9998 GCA_964362515.1 uncultured Candidatus Saccharibacteria bacterium
CTGAAAAGTAAAATCTGTCTGAGATAAAATGTAAACAACGCTCGGAAATCTTACAACTAAATAAATATGATTATTAAAATCGCCGCGATTTCCTTGGTTATTTTATTAAGCGCCGGTTTTTATTTTTTCAATAATTACTCGTCAAGCGGCGAGAATATTCCTGTCTTGGGGAATATTAACAAAGAAAATTCCGACGGCAAAAAATATTTCATAAACGGGGCACCGCTAAGTTTTATTGACAATCCTCAATTATCATTACCGGACGAAAAGCCGATTGAGCAAAAAAAATCCGAGAATCAAGAAAATTCTAAAACAGACACCGCCGCTCAAAATTTAATTCAGTCTTTAACAAAAGAAATTTTTAATCCGTTAAAATTATCCACCAAACAATCGGACATTCCTTATGTCCCCGATTCGGAACTTAACATAGAAAGCGCCGGAGCCAAAAATTCCGGAGAGTATTACGAAAAGTTTTTAATGTTGGTAAAAGACATTAATTTTTACGAAGGGGATTTTGAAAAAATGAAAAAGGGAGAAAAAGAAAGAGTTTTGTCTTTGGAAGAACTTATTGAAAAGGCGGTTCTGTCCGGAAGCGTCAGTGGTCTTGAAGACTCTTTTTCAGGCTGGCGCAATCTTGACGGAAAAGCAATAAAAGAGCTAAAAAAAATTCCGGTTTATTCCGGAGCGGTTTCCATAAATCGTTCCACTATCGGTTGGTATCAGTATCATTATGAAACCGCGGAAAAATTTTCCAAAGGCAATTTGAGTAAAGAGGAAATAATCGGCCTTCAAAACGAATTTAAGAAAAACGCCGGAATTCACGTTGAGAATTTCAAAAAAAGCCTGGCAAAAATAAAAAACACCAAAAGTTTTTCTTTTGAGCTGATTTCAAAAGCCAACGCTTTTACTTGCGGCGCGTTTGTTCCGCCTCCGTTTTATCACATCGGCGGGCGAGTGCTGTTTATTGAACCTTGTAATTTCGGTTTAGTTATTGAAATAGGCACTCCCTGCGGCGGAGTGATTCTTTTTAACTATCTGACTATGGCCACTAATCCTTATTTATGGCACAACACCACTTATGGGGCGGCGATTATCGGAAGATCTTTGATTGAGTTTGGAGCGTGCCCGTTAGGAGTATGTCCATATTGCACTTATTTTTATTACGCAGCGATTGTTTTGTATTTCGGCACTTCTTCAATCTAACTTTAAATAATCGGATATTTTATGATATTATTATTAAGACAATGAATAATCCAAAGATAATTTCCGCCATTCTAATATTGGGGTTGGCTTTTATAGCCTCTTATTTTATTTACGACAAAGGAAAATCGGCAGTTTTGGAAACAAACAAAAATACTCAAGAAAAATCTTTACAAAAACCTTCCTCTTTATTATCAAATAATTTAGACAATAACAGCAAACCTCTCAAAAATCGGCAGTCCGAAGAAAACGTCAACGGAGGCAATATAACCCAGAATTTGTCTTTAAGTTTTTTTGACGAACTTAAGTCCAAAGTGAATTTAAACCAGGACCCGGAAGTTTTAAGCAACGGCATAGAATCCGCTTCGGGAGAAATATTCGTGAAAGTTTTGGAATCGGCGAGAAAAGATTTTGAATTTTTTAACGATGTTTCCGACAGCGTCTTGAAAATATCAAACGACAACTCCAAAGAAACCAAAATCAGTTATTTAAAAAACATAGACGAAATAACCAAGAAAAATTTCAAAGGGTTTGATAAGGTTTATCTGGAAGTGATAGTTGATACTTATCAAAAAACCGATTCGTCTTCGGCTTCTCAATTGGCGGAAATTTACAAAAATATGGCGAACGATTATTTAAATCTTTCAATTCCATCGGAATTTGTTGATTTTCACAAGAACGCCGTGGTTTATTACAAAAACGCCGAAAAAATTTATCTGGCGATGGCGAATTATAAAAATGACCCGATAAAAGGATATATGGCGCTGGAAGTGATTAACGGCTTATTGGACAGCGGATATGAAATTCAAAATTCGGCAATTGAAATGGCGAAACAAATTCAATAATAATATGACCGGTTTAGTTAAAAAAATCATAGTGTCGGCAACGGTTTTTTCGCTTGTTTTAAGCTCTTCCGGGATTTTATTTCTGAAAAAAGCCGAAGCTTTAAGCGCCGGCGAAGCGACGGGAAAAGCGATTGGAGCCGGCGTGGCGTGTTTTGCCGAAAATTATTTAGAAAGCATTGGGTATGGAGTAAGCAGTGGAGAGATTAAAGGAACGGCATCCGCTTTTAGTAAAGGCGCGATACCACTCACAACACTTACGGGGACTACACTTACAAATGTCCCAGCGGTAGATCAGGCAAGTTTCGGAGTAACTTTTAATGTACTTCAATCCAGCGAAGCCGCGGCTTATAAAAATAGTATTGACCAATCCCTTAATAAATCCAAAGACTGCGTTCGCGACGTGGTGGCGAAAATTATGCTTGATTGGGTGGTTGACGAAACCGTTAAATGGATTCAGGGAGGCGGAGAGCCGAGATTTGTCACGGACTGGAAAAATTTTTCAAAAGACGCGGTTAATGTGGCGGTCGGCGAAATCGTCAGACAATCCAATTTTGACTTTTTGTGTTCGCCGTTCAGGCTTCAGGTTCAGCTTCAATTAACGGCACAGAGATTTCCGCAAAAAATCGAGTGTACGCTTGATAAAATTGTAAATAATATAGACGCCTTTTATAACGATTTTTCCAAAGGCGGGTGGATAGGCTACAACACTCTTTGGGAACCGCAGAATAATTATTACGGGCAGTTATTGTTGTGGCACGAGGAATTAGTCACTCAAGCCGCGCTTTCTGAAGAAGCCGCTAGAAATGAAGCATTAGCGGGGCAAAGTTTTTTATCATCTAAAAGATGCAAGGGTGGCGGGTTTGACCAAGAAATTACGGCCGGCCCGGTTCCATCTTACTGGGTTAAAGATTCTTTCGGAAAATACTGCGCTTCCAAAGATTTAGAAATACTTACTCCCGGAAATTTAGTCGGGAGAGTGGTTGGCGAAGCAATAACCAGCGATATCAGGTGGGCGGAAAATGTGAAGTCGTGGACAGCGGCGATAGTGAACGCGGTTATGAATAGATTAATAAAAGAAGGATTAAGCGCGATGAAGAAAAGCTCCGACCCGGCGCCGGCCGGTTACGGCGATTTTGACCCGTGGTACGGCCAAGACAGAACGGATTTAATTCAAGGACAAGCAAAAACGCAAATGGTTAAAGACGCCCAAAGTCTTAAAACCGATTTAAGCGCGATAAAAACCAACAAAGAGGCTTCTCTTTCTTATGCCAAGCAAACCCTTTCAACGCTTCAGATAATGAAAACCAAAACTTGTTTGCAACCGGCGACTGACCAGGAAATAACCAACGCTCAAAACGAAATCAACAGGCTTACAAAAGAAATCAGCGATATAGATTTGTTAGTAGCGAATGTTTCGGTATTTATTAGTAAAATTAACAGTATGTCTGTCCAACAATTTAAGAGCCAGTCAACCAGTCTTCAGCGGGAATATCAAGACCTTGTTTCAAAATCAAGCGCGTTTGGAATTGTTCAGCAATCTTTGGACGAAATAGACATAAAGAAACAAGAGACGCAGGGAGTTGAAACAAGATTAAACAGTTGCACGGCATAATTATATGAATTTTTTAAAAAGAAGAAAAAAAACATTAATATTATTTTCTTTATCTTTGGTTTTACTTTTATGGGTTATCCCCGGATCAGTCTACGCTGCAGCACCGCTTATCGGCGTGGCGGTTTTAGGGTTTTTAAAAGTTGTTGCTACTACGGCATCTAAAATATATTTATCTGTATTAGCCATACTATATTTTATTGGTTATTTAGTCGCCGCTCTGTTCTCTCTCGGCGCGTATTTGGTGGACCTTGCTCTTAAGATGAATAGCCTTATATTGAAAAGTCCAGTTCTTCTTAATGGCTGGGAAATGACACTTAATTTTGCCAATTTAGGATTAGTATTGGGAATAATTATTATCGCCTTCGCAACAATTTTCAGAGTTCAGAACTACGCGATGAAACAGATTCTCTGGAAATTAATAGTAGTCGCTTTATTGGTAAATTTCAGTTTAGTTATAGCCGGAGCGCTTATTAGTGTGTCTGACATAATAAGCAGCTATTTCTTAAGCAAGGTTTCTGTGACTGGTAATTTTGCAGATAATCTTGCTGCGGTAATGAACCCTCAAAAATTTTTAACAATCGAAGAAACTAAAGGTTTTTGGGCCACTACGGCGGAAGAAATAAAAAGTATTTTTAGCGCCAGTGATGTTGTCAAATCGGCCGGTAGTTTATTCTTTGTAATAATTTTTACTTTTTTGGGCGCGCTGACGTTTCTTTCTTTGGCAATAATGTTGTTTATAAGATACGTAGCTTTGATAATATTATTAATCCTTTCTCCCTTGGTTTGGCTGTTTTGGATTTTTCCGGCCACTTCAAGCCATTGGAACAAATGGTGGTCGGAATTTATTCGTTGGACATTTTTTGCCCCCGCCGTACTTTTTTTCTTAATATTAGTTTTTGAAGGTATGGAATTATACAAAAAACAAATTTTAGACGCCTCTGCGCTTTCATCCGCCGGTTCGGCCATAGGCCAAATTATTATTACTCAAAATGCCGCGGCAGTTATCGGGCAGATGGTAATTTTTATCGCCCTAATGTTCGGGGGTATTTATACGGCCAATAAAATGGGAATAACATTTGCCGAGACTTCAATAAAATGGGCTAAAGGAGCTGGTAGTTGGTTTGGTGGTTGGGTTGGAAGAAAAGGTTTGCAATATGGCACTGGCGTGTTGAGATATAAAAAAGCCGAGCCGGACTCTAAATCATTAGCGGAACATGCCCAAAATTGGGCTTCTAAGAGAACAACCAGACTGGGAAAATTTGGCGCGGGATTGATTGCCACCGGCGCCGCTAAATTGTCGGCGTTAGGCGGTGAAGACCAAATTAAAAAAGCCGAAGACAGAACTAGGGGAATGACACCGCTTCAAAGAAAAGCGGCGATTCTTACCGCCGACGTCCCGACAAGAATAGCTATTCTTAAAACTATGGGAGACAAAAAAGAGCTAAAAGGAATTGACGCAGGTATTTATAAGAACGAAAAAACAGAAAATGAATTTGCTCGTTTTAGCCAACAGAATACATATAAAGAAGTTAATCACGCCAGCGGATTAGGGAACAGACAAATGTATGAGGCGGCAAAGAAATATGACGCGGTAAATCCCGGTAGCGCCGAAAGCGTAGCCGCGTTAACCGCGCTAAGAGAGGCCACGAATAAATATATTAAATCATCAAAATTATCAGATATAAATAAAGGAGATTGGAACGCTTTGTATTCCGAGCATGACGAAAAAAACCCCGTTTTTAAATTAGACAAAAAAACAAGAGAGCTTCTTGGTAAAGATATGGCTCATGGGTTTGCGGAAAATCTGCCTGGAGCCTTTAATAGAACAACACCTTCGATAGAAGGAAAGAATATGGATAATTATATTAAAACGACGAGAGAGCAAATAAGAATACTTAAAACAGAAAATGAAGAAAAAGGAACAGAAGCGGAAAAATCATTTGAAAGAAACATAGGATGGTTTAGTCTTGGAACGACCAGTGAAGTTCCGTCAACTCCATCAGCTCCGTCAACCTCGCCGTCCGCTCCATAATAATATTCAGTATTTATAAATTTTTATGTTTAAAATTTCAAGAAAACAAAAACTTCAAAGATGGGACGGCTTGCCGCTTACTTTAAGAGAGGCTTTGTTTTCCGAAAAGAATTTTGAATATTTTGTTTCAATCTGCCAGAAAGAGCATTTATCGGAAGATAAAATAAAAATTATCGGTTCTTTGGCCGGAGACGTAATACTTGGGTTTATTCATCCGGAAGACCTTACCCAAGAAATCAAAACAGCCCTAAATATCAATCAAGAAATCGCCGATTCCGTTTCCAAAGAAATTAACAGAAAAATTTTTAATCCGCTAAAAGCGGACATAGACGGCGTTTACGCTCCGGTTCCGGAAGAAATAGAAGAAGAAAAAAAGGAAATAAAAATCGTTGACATAGAACCGCCGAAATTAAAAAGCGCGATTTCTATTATTGAGATTCTTCAAGAAAAACAGGAAGAATCAGAGAAAAAATCAGAAGAAGCGGTCGAACCGCTCGTGGCGAGCCCTTCGGTTGAGCTCATGGCGGGCGAAGTCGAACCATTAATAATCCACAAAGAAGAAGAAATAAAAACCGTTTTTGAATCAAGGTTGCCGAAATCTTTGGGCGGATTGTTCGGATTTCTTAAAAGAAAACAACCCGAAGAATCAATGGGAGAAAATTTTCCCGCCGTGCCGGCAAAAATAGAAATAAGCGACGGTATTAAAAAAGCCCTTCAAGAAACTTCGGGGCAAGCAGAAGAAAAGAAAGAAGAAAAAGTAAGAGTGGTTCATTATGGCGGGTTAATCACGCCGCTTCCTCCGGCGATTATTCCAAAAACGGAAATTAAAATTGAAGAAAAAATCGAACAAAAAACTCAAGAAAAAATTGAAGAAAAAAAAGTTGAAGAGAAAAAAGAGGAGAGCAAACCCGAAGAAGAAATTATTGATTTAAGAGAATTTAAGTAAAAGTTATGCGATTTCAAATACCTCAATTTATTGAGACGGAAAATAAAATTGTCGGGCCTTTAACCATTAAGCAGTTTCTTTATCTGGCCGGAGCCGGAGGAATAATTTTTATGTTTTTCTTTATGCTGAAATTCTGGCTTTGGCTGATTTTAAGCGCGATTATAGGAGCCATCGGTCTTGCCTTCGCTTTCGCCAAATATAACGGCCAGCCGCTTCCTAAAATCGCTTTTTACGCGCTGATGTTTTTCTGGAAGCCAAAACTTTATTTATGGAAAAGAGAAACGGCCAGTAAAATTATTGAAACGCCGGATACGGGGAGAAATATAAGAGATATTCTTTCCGGAATGCCGTCGGTTAAAAAACTTTGGAACGATATGATTACCACGAAAAATCCCATTCCCAAAAGAGAAAAATCGCTGGCGGTCGCGAAGGGCAGATTCCAATCATTCAGAAAACTGACCGGAGAAAAAGAAGTAGCCAAAAGGGTGGATTACAGATAATATTAAACATATGAAGAATGAATCTCAATCAACGCAACAATTAGTTGAAATACAGGAAATAAAAAACGGAGTTGTTTTTTTAAAAGGCGGCGGCTTAAGAAAAGTTTTAATGACGTCCGGAATAAATATGGATTTAAAATCCGATGAAGAACAGGCGGCGATAACCTATATTTACCAGAACTTTCTTAATTCTTTGGATTTTTCGGTCCAGTTTGTCATTCACTCAAGAAAAATCAACATAGAGGGTTATCTCAATATTTTAAGAGAAAGACACGAACAGGAAAATAACGAACTCCTTAAGAATCAAATTTCGGAATACATAGAATTTATCAGGTCTTTTGTCGAGGCTAACGCCGTAATGTCAAAGAATTTTTTTGTCGTCGTTCCTTACGACCCGACCATTATTCCGACCGGCGGCGGAAAATTATTCGATTTTTTTAAATTCGGCAAAAAAGAGTCTTCGTCCCAGAAGCAAGAAGAGTCGGCGGAGAAAAAATTCGTTCAGCTTAATCAGAGAACGGAAGAAATAATTAACGGCTTAAGCCAATTGGGATTAAGAGTGGTAGCTTTAAACGATGAAGAATTGATTGAATTGTTTTATAATTTATATAATCCACAAACGATTGAGAAAAAAGATTTAAAAATCGCCCACAATGGATAAAATTAAAGTGCCACAAGCTTATACGGCGGGAATTAAAGACATCGGCGATGTTATTGCTCCGGCCGGCGCCGAAATCAACGCCAATTACCTTAAAATAGGCGATAAATTCGTTAAAACTATTTTTATTTTCACTTATCCGAGATATTTATCAAGCGGTTGGTTTGACCCGGCCATAAATATGCCCGACCTTTTGGATATTTCTATTTTTATTCATCCCATAGATACCGCGCTCGCCTTAAAAAACCTAAGAAGAAAAACCGTTCAAATCCAGGCGCAACTTTTAGAAAGACAAGAAAAGGGGCTTGTCAGAGACCCGATTTTAGAAACCGCTTATCAAGATATAGAAAATTTAAGAGACCAGCTTCAGCAGGCGCAGGAAAAATTATTCAGCGTAGGCGTTTACATTACTCTTTACGCAAACACATTAGACGAGCTTTCAAAGCTTGAAGAAAAGATAAATTCAATTTTTGAATCGCGAATTGTTTACGTTAAGCCTGCGGTTTTCCAGCAAGCCGACGGTTTTATTTCCAGTTTGCCGATTAACAGAGACAAGCTTTTAATTCACACGCCGCTTAATTCCGGACCGATGTCTTCTTTTTTCCCGTTTGTCTCAACGACCCTAACTTCCGACCAAGGGATTCTTTACGGCATTAACAGGCACAATAACAGCCTTGTTATTTTTGACCGTTTTTCTTTAGAAAACGCCAATTCGGTTGTTTTTGCCAAAGCCGGCGCCGGAAAATCTTACAGCATTAAACTGGAGATTCTCCGTTCAATGATGATGGGAACGGATATTTTAATAATTGACCCAGAAAATGAATATCAAAGACTTTCCGAATCGGTCGGCGGAAGTCTCTTTAAAATATCTTTAACTTCGGAAAATCAAATCAATCCTCTTGATATTCCTCTTGTTCCGAAAGACGAAGACCCGGCTGATGTTTTTAAATCCCATGTGCTTAATTTAACCGGTCTTTTAAAAATTATGCTCGGTCAAATTACCCCGGAAGAAGACGCGCTTTTGGACAAAGCCATTACGGAAACTTACGCCTCAAGAGAAATTACTCCGGATAGAAAAGATTTCACCAATATCGCGGCTCCGTTATTGGAAGACCTTCAAATAGTTTTGGAAAATATGGAAGGCGGAAGAGGGCTTGGCCAGAGGCTTGAGAAATTCACCAGAGGAAGCTACGCCGGATTTATGAATAAACCAACAAACATTGATATTAAAAATCGTTTGATAGTTTTTTCAATGAGAGATTTGGAAGAGGAGCTTCGGCCGATCGCGATGTATATTGTTCTTAATTTTATCTGGAATCTTATAAGAGCGGATTTTAAAAAAAGAATAATGGTGATTGACGAGGCTTGGTGGCTTATGAAATATCCGGATAGCGCGGCGTTTCTTTTCGGGCTTGCCAAAAGATGCAGAAAATATTATTTGGGACTAACGACGATTACTCAAAACGTTGAGGATTTTCTTGATTCTCCTTATGGCCGGCCGATTATCACCAATTCGGCGCTTCAGCTTCTTTTAAAGCAATCGCCGGCAACAATCGATTTAGTGGGAAAAACTTTCGGCCTAACGGAAAGAGAAAAAGGCCTTCTTGTCGACGCCGATGTCGGCGAAGGATTGTTTTTCGCCGGATTGAACCACGTCGCCATCCAAATAATTCCTTCTTACTTTGAAGACAAGATAATTACCACGAAACCCGAAGAACTTTTTAAAAAACAATAGTTCATGGCTGACGAAAATAAAGACGAAAATAAAAGTTCCGAAGAGCTGGAAACAGACCAAAGAAATTCGGAAAGAGCCAAAATTTCATTGCCGGAATCTATTATTTTAATAATGCTTTCCTTATCGGCCGACACTCTTGAGGCATTTAGTCTTTGGGCGTCTGTCGCGATTGATATAGGAGGAATTGCTTGGATTATTTGGTTGATGGCTTTTGTTTTTGGCCTTTTTGTTTCCTTGATTATTATTACGTGGGCATTTTTAAGAAACGTTCATGGGGGACTTATTATAAAAAGGTTATTACTCTGGTTTACGGCAGACATTCTTACCGCCGGAATATTACCGATAAGAACCCTAGCCCTAATCATTGCTATATGGTTGAATAATCGTTTAGAGAGCGAAAATTTAAAGAAAACCCTAACGCTTTTAAGCAAAATTAAATAATGATATACTTTAATAAAATGAGCGTTTTT
>CAYIEP010000019.1:0-9195 GCA_964362515.1 uncultured Candidatus Saccharibacteria bacterium
GACTCGAACCAAGATAACATCCTTCAGAGGGATGTGTCCTACCATTAGACGATCCCGCAATGATTTAAAATTATACTATTTTAAAGCATAATTTCCAGTTATTTTTTTAAGTTTTCTATAATCGCCACTTCCATCGGCGCTAAAGTAAACGGGCTGTACCGCATTTCTCCGTAAGCCCTGATTAAAGATTTTATTAAAGATATTATTTTTTCCGGATTGGCGGATTGGGCGTGTTCTTTTATTGTTTTTAATTCTTTATCGGTTAATTCTTTGATGAATTGATTTTCAAGGTCCGGCGAGAATTTGAGCGCCAGAACTTTTCTTAAATAATGGACAAGCTCTTTATTGAATTGGGGCATATTATATCCTCCTTCGTCTATCTTGTTTATGTGCTCCAGGGCTTTTGAAAGATTTTCTTCAATAATAAATTCGGCAAGTTCCGAAATTTTTAAGAATCTGGTTTGGCCGATAATTTTCTCAACGTCTTTTACTTCTATTTTTTCCGAACCGGTTTTAATTTCCAGAGAAGTAATTTGGTCAAGCAATGATTCCGCGTCTCTTAAGCTCCCGCCGGCGAAAGAGGCGATAATTTCCAACGCTTCGTCGCTGATTTTTATTTTTTCCGTTTGAGCGATGCTTTTTAATTTTTCTTTTATGCTTATTAAAGGCAGTCTTTTAAAATGAAATCTTTGGGTTCTTGATATGATAGTGGCCGGCATTTTTTCCGATTCGGTGGTAACCATAATTAAAATCGCGTGAGACGGAGGCTCTTCCAGGGTTTTTAAAAGCGCGTTAAAAGCGTCTTTGGTAAGCTGATGAGCTTCATCAATAATATAAACTTTGTATCTTGAAGAAGTGGGGGAAAGCCTTATGCCGTCTTTTATATTTCTTATTTCATCAATACCCCTGTTTGAAGCGGCGTCTATTTCTATCACGTCAAGAGAATTTCCTTTATCTATTCCAAGACAACTTCCGCATTCATTACAAGGCTCTCCCAGTTCTTTAAACTTGTTATCTTTTTGTCTTTTTTCGCAATTGGCTATTTTGGCGATAATTCTGGCGGTTGTGGTTTTGCCGGAGCCTTTCGGGCCGTAAAAAAGATAGGCATGAGAAAGTCTTTCCAGTCGCGCGGAATTTTTAAGTATTTCCACGAGGTCTTCCTGCCCTAAAATATCGGAAAGTTTTTGAGGCCTGTATTTTCTATAAATCGCGAGAGCCATATATACCTCATATAATATAGGTAAATTCGGTTATTGACAACAACGGACGTGGGAGTATAATAATCTTCACATATGAGTAAACGCGCGGTTCTGTTGGCCCCGCTTTTCATAATCGGGCTCATCACAGGACCTTTTTTAAATGGCTCGATAAGAGCCTATTACATTAAGGACTTAAACGATAAAAGCGCTCTTGAGATGTTCGGCGATTATACGATTATTTCTCAAGACTCTCTTCTATCCAATAATTCTCTGCCCGGAGGAAATTTTTTTGATAGTTCAGAAAGCGAAACAGACAAGCCGAAAGAAATAATAGAAACCCTAATCACGGCTTACACGAGCTCATTAGAAGAAACCGATGACACGCCGTTTATTACCGCTTCGGGAAGCTATGTCCGTTTTGGAGTGGTGGCGGCCAATTTTCTTCCAATCGGAACGAAAATAAGACTGCCTGAATTATTTGAAGACCAGATATTTATTGTAGAAGACAGACTCCACGAAAAATACGGCGACAGAATTGATGTTTGGCTTCCCACAAAAGAGAAAGCCGTAAAATTCGGGAATAAAATCGCCAAAGTTGAAATATTTTGATATTTTAATGCGTAAAATCGCCATTGTCATAATTTTATTAAGCCTTGTCGTTATCGGGGCTTTTTTTATTTTATTTGACGAAAAGAAACTGGAAATTTATTCGTCAATTCCCGCCGACGCCGATAATAAGCCGGAAAATATAAAAAACGATAATTATGACATTGAATCGCAGAAGCCGTTGGCTAATCCGCCGGAAATCATTAAAGCCGTTTATCTTACCAGTTGGTCTGCCGCCAGTCCGGAAAAATTAAATTATATTATCGGCCTTGCCGATAAAACGGAAATCAACGCCGTTGTAATAGACATTAAAGATTATTCCGGATATGTCGCTTACGATATAAATCTGGAGAGCGTAAAAAAATATGAAACTAAAGAAGTAAGAATTAAGAAAATAAATTCTTTAATAAAAAAACTTCACGATAAAAATATTTATGTCATCGCGAGAACAACGGTTTTCCAAGACCCCGCTCTTGGCAAGACCCGACCCGATTTGGCAATCTCAAGCAGAGCAAAAAAGTCTTTATGGACGGATAACAACGGCCTTTCTTGGACAGACCCCGCCTCAAAAGAAGTGTGGGATTATAATATCGCCATAGCCAAAGACGCCGCTTCGCGCGGTTTTGACGAAATTAATTTTGATTATATAAGGTTTCCTTCCGATGGGAATTTAAATGATATGGATTTTCCTTTTTGGGATGAAAAAATTCCTATGAGCGAAATTCTTAGAAGATTTTTTGAATATTTGAGAAATCAAACGCTCGGCATAAAAATATCGGCTGATTTGTTCGGATTATCAACCGTTCAATCCGATGATTTAGGGATAGGACAGATTATTGAAAACGCTTACGCGTATTTTGACTACGTTGCTCCGATGGTTTATCCGTCTCACTACGCTTCGGGATTTTTAAATTATAAAAATCCGGCCGATTATCCTTACGAGGTTGTTAAATATTCCATGGAAAGCGCGGCGCGAAAATTAAAGAATTACGAAAACGCTTCCGGTCCAATTATCCACGTTTCAAAATTAAGACCATGGCTTCAAGATTTTGATTTGGGCGCCGATTATGACTCTAAAATGGTTAAAGCTCAAATAAGGGCCGTTGAGGATTTAAACGGCTGGATGCTTTGGAACCCGAAAAACATTTACACAATAGAGGCGTTAGAAGTAGAATAGTTTAATGTTGGAAGCGTATGAATTAAAACTTGAAAAGTTTTCAGGTCCGATAGAAAAACTTTTATCGCTTATTGAAGATAAAGAACTGGAAATAACGGAATTAAATTTGGCTGACGTAACCGCCGATTTTTTAGAATACTTGAAAAAAGTGGAGATTGTTGAGCCAAGGTTTTTGGCGGATTTTATAGTGGTCGCCTCAAAACTTCTTCTTATAAAATCAAAGATTCTTTTACCGAATTTTAAATTAACGGACGAAGAAGAAATTGAGATAAAAGACTTGGAAAATAGAATAATTTTTTATTCTAATTTTAAACCAGCCATAGAAAATATAAAAAATCTTTTAGAGAAAAAAGGGGTTTCTTTTTCAAGACAGCTTTTTGCCGGAAGGGCGTCTTTTTTTTATCCGTCGGAAAACATTAATATCAATTCCCTTAACGAATCAATTAAAAAAATTCTGGATTTCTTTGAACGGATGTCTATGGAAACGGAAACGATAAAACCGTTAAGCGTTACTCTTGAAGATAAAATAAAAGAGATAATTTCAAGAGTTGAAATGACCATGAAATTCAACGAACTTGCCGAGAAAAAACCTAAAAATGAAATAATAGTTCTATTTCTGGCCCTTCTTCATTTATTAAATAATCAAATTATAAAAGTGGAACAAAAAGAAGGATTTTCTGATATAATAATAATGCGAGCCAAAGACTCAAATGCTCAACAATAATAGCCATAATTTAATCGGCGCGATTGAAGCGGTTTTATTTACCCATGGTGAGCCGTTGGAGATTAAAAAAATTTCAAAAATTATGAAGACGGAAGAAAACGAAATAATCAAAGCCGCGGAAGGACTTAAAGAAAAATATAAATTGGAAAATAACGGGTTGATAATAATCTCTTCCGGCGATAAAATTCAGCTTGCCACAAAACCGGAATTTTCCGAATTAGTTGAAAATTTTATAAAAGACGAATTTAAGGAACAATTAACTCCGACTTCGCTTGAAACCCTTTCTTTAATATCTTATTTAGGGCCGATTTCAAAACCGCAAATAGATTATTATAGGGGAGTAAATTCCGTTTTCACGATAAGAGGACTTATGATAAGGGGGCTTATTGAAAGAATTGACGACCCGGGAAAAAAACAAGGCTATCTTTATCGCCAAACATTTGATTTATTAAAACATTTAGGAATTTCCGACATAAAAGAATTGCCCGATTACGAAAAATATAAAAGTTTTATCAAATAATATCAGATATGTATTCCATCCACGTATTTTTAATAGTAAAAATGCTTTCCTTATTTATTCTGGCTTTCGTGGCGGCTTTTTTAATAGCTCCAGTATTGATAAGGATTCTTTATAAATATAAGGCTTGGAAGAAAAAACCCAAAGAAGAAAATTTTAACGGAGAAAAAACTTTTATATTCACGAAACTTCACGCCCAAAAAGAAATAACGACTCCGAGAATGGGAGGAATATTGATTTGGGGAACGGTTCTTTTCGTGACAATCGTCACTTTTTTAATATCTAAATTATTTCCCGAATTGTTTCCGGCAAAATTAAATTTTTTATCAAGATCCCAAACTTGGCTTCCTGTTTTCACTTTAGTTTCCGCTTCAATTCTCGGTCTTGTTGACGATATTATGGTAATTTCCAATAGAGGAAAATATATCGGCGAAGGAATGATATTAAAAATAAGGCTTGCTTTAATAACGTTTATAGGGGCAATCGGAGCTTGGTGGTTTTACTATAAACTTGAATGGAGAAGTATTTATTTTCCGTTTTACGGAGATATTGATATAGGCGTTTTTTATATTATTCTTTTTATAATCGTGGTTTTGGCGACATTTTCCGGGGGAGTGGTTGATGGATTAGACGGATTATCGGCCGGTGTTCTCGCGCCCATATTCGCTTCGTTTGGGATAATAGCTTATTCCAAAGGATTATACGACTTAACGGCTTTTATCGCGGTTATTATGGGCGCCCTTGTGGCTTATTTATGGTTTAACTTGCCTCCGGCAAGGTTTTATATGGGAGAAACGGGAATTATGGGTCTTACGGCAACAGTCGCGGTAATAGCTTTTTTAACCAACTCCGTGTTATTTTTGCCGATTATCGCGTTAGTTTTAGTGATAGAGTCGGGGTCTGTTATTCTTCAACTTGTTTCAAAAAAAATAAGAGGAAAGAAACTCTTTTTGGCCGCGCCCATTCATCATCATTTTGAAGCGCTAGGTTGGTCGGAATCGCAAATTACAATGAGATTCTGGATAATTTCGGCGATTGCCAGCGGTTTTGGACTGGTTCTCTTTTTGCTAAGCGGGTTTTTTTAAATGACTATTTTAATAAAAAATGTCCAACTTATTGACGGTAGCGGAAAGCCAGCCGAGAAATCTGATGTTCTTATAAAAAATGAAAGAATATCCGCCATCGGCAGCTTTCCTCTTTATTCAGCAAACGAAATTATTGACGGCCGAGGCGCCTATCTCTCGCCGGGTTTTATAGACATAAAAAATTCCTGCGACCGTTATTTGCCGATATTCAACAACGCCAAAGAAAATATTTTAAACGGGATAACCACGGTTATCGGAGGACAAAGCGGGTTTTCTCTGGCGCCTCTTCTTTACGGGTCTTTGGAATCAATTGAAGAATTTTCCGCTCTGAAAAAAATAAACGTAAATTGGCATAGTTTAAAAGAATTTTTAAGCGTCTTGGATAAAAAATCAATTTATTTCAATTTCGGGACATTAGCCGGCCATACGACAATAAGAGAAGCGCTCGCCGGAAAAAATTTCAGACATCTGTCCGAAAACGAATTAAGGGTTTTCGGTTTTGTACTGGTTCGTGCGCTTAAGGACGGCGCTTTTGGATTTTCAACCGGATTTAATTTGGAGCAGACGAAGAACACGCCCGATGAAGAATTGAATTTTCTTATTTCTCGTTTAGAGAATATTAAATTTATTTATTCGGCAAACGTTAAAAACCAAAAAGCTCCGCTGTCTTCCGTTAAAGAACTGATTGAATTGGCCAAAGAAAAAAGAATAACCGTCATAATCAATAATCTTAATCCGTTATCAATTAACGAAAAACAATACGATGAGGCGATTGCCCTTATCAACAAAAACAGCCATGAAGCCGACATTTATTTTACTTCTTCTCCCGACGATTATATTCCGCTTTTGATTCAGGAGCTCCTTCCGGAAAATTTAGCGGGCGAAAATAAAAACGAAATAATGAATAAATTGGAAGACCGCTCATTTAAAAAAGAAACAATTAAGAACTTCCCCAGAATAAAATCGGAAAATGTGATTATAACCGGCGCGCCGGGGCACGAATATCTTGCGGGAAAATCTTTGAAACAATATTCGGAGAATAGGAATTTGACAATAAATGAAGCGCTCTTTAATTTAATGAAGCTCACGAATTTAAAAACCTCCTTGACGCTCAAGAACAAGAAAACAAAAAAAGCCGTTAAAAACTTTTCAAACGATAGGTGTATAATGTCATCGGACGGCGAAGAAAATTCTTTTAAAAAATTTTTAGATTTGGCGCAAAGCGGAAAAATTTTATCCTTGGAATCGGCGATATACAAAATTACCGGCCTTCTTTCTTATAAACTGGGTATTAACGACAGGGGATTGATAAAAAGGGGTTATTTCGCGGATATGGTTGTTTTTAGAGATAAAGAAATAAGAGAAGTGATTTTGAACGGCAAAAGAGTCGTTAAAGACGGCGAATTTCAAAACATTCCCGCGGGCAAGGCATTAAGAAGAAAGTATTAATTTGAGTTTAAGCAAACCAAACGATTAGTTATGTATAATATTTCTAAAAATAAATCAGGCCATTTTCCGGATTATGTTTTTATTACGGCAACAATTCTCTTAACCGTTTTCGGAATAATTTTTTTATCAAGCGCTTCTTCCGATTTGGGAAAAATAAAATTTAACGATACTTATTACTACTTAAAACATCAAATTTATTACGGATTAATTTTGGGAATTATCGGTTTTATTTTCGCGAGTTTTTTCCATTATCGTCATTGGAAAAGAATGGCCGTCCCGCTTTTAATCGTCGGGGTGGTAAGCTTGGTTCTGGTTTTTACTCCGCTGGGATTATCTCACGCCGGCGCCAATAGATGGATAAGTTTGGGTTTTTTTTCTTTTCAACCGACGGAGCTTCTTAAATTCATTTTTATCATTTATCTCGCGGCTTGGCTTAGTTCTTCTCGCGACAAAAACAGGCAGATGAGTTTTTTTTCCGGTTATTTGCCATTTTTAACAATTTGCGGAGCAATCGCTCTTTTAATAATAATCCAACCGTCAACCACGGCGGTCGCCATTATTATGCTTTCCAGCTTAATAGTTTATTTTTCAAGCGGCGCCAGAATTTTATACGTTATCTCAACAATAGTACTGGGAATTTCGGCATTGGCATTAGTTATCGCCGCGGCGGGCGATTATCGCCTTGAAAGAATAGCAACTTTTTTAAATCCCGAATTAGACACTCAAGTAACCGGATACCAAATTAATCAATCCTTGATAGCGATAGGCTCCGGAGGGTTACCCGGCGTCGGATTCGGCAAATCAACCGCAAAATTCAAGTTTTTGCCGGAACCGATAGGCGATTCCATATTCGCGGTAATAGCGGAGGAGCTCGGCTTTATCGGAGCCGGCGCGGTGATGTTAATATTTTTAATTCTTGTAATAAAAGGTTTTCTCATAGCGAAAAATTCAAGGGACCAATTCGCCAAATTAACAGCTATAGGATTTATTTCAATAATAGGAATTCAAGCGTTTATCCACATCGGAGCTATTTCCGGATTAATTCCCTTAACCGGCGTTCCTTTGCCTTTTATAAGCTATGGCGGAACCTCTTTGGCGATATTTTTGACCATGGCGGGAGTAATTGTTAATATATCTAAGTACACTTCCTGAAGCGTAAAACATAGAGCATGAAGCATAAAAAATTTCATGTTTTAAGTTTCATGTTTCATGTTTCATGATAAAAATTTTATTCACCGGCGGCGGAAGCGGGGGACACATTTATCCACTCATAGCCGTAGCCGAAGAACTGGAAAATATTTCTAAGAAAAAAACAATAGACCTTGAAATGGTTTATCTTGGCGCTTACGGTTCTTATCGGCAACTTTTAGAGATAAACAACATCAGAGCGGGGAAAATCCTGTCAAGCAAATTGAGAAGATATTTTTCGCCGATGAATTTTATAGATATGGCCGTAATTCTGCCGATAAGCGTTATTCAGGCGCTTTGGAAAGTTTTTTGGTCAATGCCCGATGTTTTATTTTCCAAAGGCGGTCCCGGGTCTTTGCCGGTTGTTTTGGCTTGTAAACTTTACGGCGTGCCGATAATTATTCACGAATCGGATTCCGAAATGGGATTGTCAAATAAAATGGCGATGAGATTCGCCAAAAAAATAGAACTTTCTTTTGAATCATTGGCGGAAAAAATTATCAAAGAAAAAATAAACGACAAAAAATTGCCCCAAAAAATATCGGTTATCGGAAATCCCGTAAGAAAATCTTTAATCGCTCAAGGCGCGTTAAGCCAAGAAGAATCAAAAAAAGTGTTCGGCTTGAACCAAAGCAAACAAACGCTCTTCGTTATTTGCGGCTCGCAAGGCGCCTCAAGAATAAATGAATTCTTTCTGGAGAACGCCAAAGAGCTTGTTAAAAATTTCCAGGTAATTCATCAATCGGGAATAAAAAATTTTGACAATTTTAAAAAAGAATTGAATGTCGCGCTTGAGGGAGCTTCGGAAGAAGAAAAAAACAGATACAAACCCCTCCCTTATCTTGAAAAAGAATTAAAAGACGCTTATTCGGCGGCGGATGTCGTAATTTCCAGAGCCAGCAGTGGAACAATTTTTGAAATAGCGGCATTTAACAAGCCCTCCATATTAATACCGATACCTGAAAACATAGCGCATGACCAAACAAGAAACGCTTATGAATACGCCGCGACTGGAGCGACTATCGTAATGGAAGAAGAAAATCTGAAACCTCATCTTTTCTTGGACCAGCTTGAAAAAATCGGAGCAAATCCGGAAACAATTAAAAAAATGTCCGAAGCCGCCAAGAATTTTTCAAAACCCCAAGCCGCGAGAATATTGGCCGAAAGAATATTAAGCTTTGCGATATAAAACCCGTCCAGTTATCTCGCTATGACAAATTAACTGGATAAAAAAAGGAATGCCGCTTATC
>CAYIEP010000020.1:0-2399 GCA_964362515.1 uncultured Candidatus Saccharibacteria bacterium
AAAAATTAAATTTTTCACCCATATCGGCATTTGGGTGTGGCAAAGGGTTTTGTATACTTTATTTGTCGTTTTTGGTTGTGGGGGGGGTGGGGGGGGTAGAGGAGCCGCGGGAGTTTGCACAGGCGGCGGTGGCGGCGGACAAATTGTCATTCGCTCGGTTTCTGTATCAGGCAATGTGGCAGTAACTATCGGCGCGGGCGGCGCGGGGGGAGTTTCAAACAGCACGAATGGTTCCTCCGGCACCGTCTCAACTTTTGGTTCGCTATTGACGGCAAAAGCGGGCGGCGGCGGTTCGTTTAGCTCAGGTCAAACCGCTGGCGGAACTGGTGGAGGTAATACTCCTGTTTCAACACCAATCACTTTTTCAGATTCTGGTTCGAATTCCGGTAATGGGTCTTCTGGCGGCGCGCAAGGAGGAAACGGCAGTGGGACGGTGTCAGATGGTGCTGAAACCCCGAGTTGTCTTACTCGTCCAGCTGGTTACGCCGCCGGTTTTGGTAGCAGCGGCACTGTTAGCGGCATCGCCGGCGGCGGAGGCGGCTCTTATGGTGACGGGGGCAATGGGACTGCTTCAGCCGCTGCAAATTCCGGCGGCGGCGGCGGAGGCAATGCAAACGCCGCCGCGGGCTCCGGCGGCTCCGGCTACGCCGAAGTCTATTGGTTTGAATAAAAAGTAAAAATGTTATAATTCAGTAATGACGGAGACTCATAAAAAAATAAGAGTCAGATTCGCGCCGTCTCCAACCGGTTTTCTTCATTTTGGCGGAGCCAGAACCGCTTTATTTAATTGGCTTTTTGCCAAAAATCACAAGGGAGATTTTATTTTAAGAATAGAAGACACCGATAAAAAAAGGTCTTTGCCGGAATACGAAAAAGATTTAATAGACGGGCTTAAATGGCTTGGGCTTGAATGGGACGAAAAACCCCATAAACAATCGGAACGAACAAAGATATACGAAAAGTATCTAAAAAAACTTCTTGACGAAGACAAGGCCTACTATTGTTTTTGCTCAAAAGAAGAGCTGGAAAAAGACAGGCAAGCGATGATGGCGCAGGGATTGGCTCCGAAATACAGCGGAAGATGCCGTCATTTATTAAAAGAAAAAGTCGTTCAAAAATTAAAAAATAAAGAGCAATCGGTAATAAGATTTAAAATTCCTCTCACGGAAGTTGAATTCCACGATTTAATAAGAGGAAAAATCGTTTTTAATTCCGAACTGATAGGGGATACTGTTATCGCCAAATCAATCAATTCTCCTGTTTTTATTTTCGCCGGAGTAGTTGATGATTACGAAATGAAAATAACCCACATTATAAGAGGAGAAGACCATATTTCCAACACGCCGAAACAGATTTTAATCCAAATGGCTTTGGGTTTTGAAACGCCGAAATACGCTCATCTTCCTTTGATTTTGGCGCCGGATAAAAGGAAATTATCAAAACGTTATACGGAAATATCGCTTAACGATTTCAGAAAAAACGGATATTTGCCGGAGGCGCTCATAAATTTTATGGCGCTTTTGGGCTGGCATCCGAAGGAAGACAGAGAGGTATTAACGATAGAAGAATTAATTAAAGAATTTGACATTAGAAGAGTTCAAAAAGGAGGAGCCATTTTTAATCTTGAAAAACTGGAGTGGCTTAACGCTCAACATATAAAAAATTTGAAAACGGAAATTTTGGCGAAAGAAATAAAAAAGTTTATTCCGGAAAGCTGGCCGGAAAAAGAAGAAATATTCATAAAAGCCGTTGAAACCGAAAAAAACAGAATGAAAAGATTAACCGATTTTAGGGAATTGGCTGATTTCTTTTTTGACTTTCCGGATTATGAAACGGAAATTTTATTTTGGAGAGATTTAGACAAAGAAAAAACAAAAAGTAATCTTAAAATAATTTACGACGAACTGGAAAAAATATTCAAAGTGGATTTTAACAAAAATAAACTGGAAAACGCCATTATGCCCTTGACCGAGGTTTGGGGCAGAGGAGAGCTTCTCTGGCCGTTAAGAGTTTCTTTGTCCGGTAAAAGAGCCTCGCCCGGGCCGTTTGAGATAATGGATGTTCTGGGCAAAGAAGAAACCTTAAAAAGAATTAATATGGCGATTGAAAAATTGGGATAAATTCCTTCCAATCAAAAACTCTTTCTTCAAGAATTTTGGGCTTGTCTAATTTCGTAACTCAAAGTACAATTAATCCATGAACGACATAACCCAGGCTTTTGTGGTTTTCGCCAAAGCCCTTCTTGGTTTATTAGTAAAAATATTTCAATTCCTTATAGAATTGGCGACTTGGGCGGCCTCTCGTATCCAGTAGGGAGTAATATTTAGGTTAGCAAAGATAAGATCAGTTTTGTCGCACAAGGTATATTTTGCGACAAGCTAAATAACTTATCGCAAAAT
>CAYIEP010000020.1:2499-8981 GCA_964362515.1 uncultured Candidatus Saccharibacteria bacterium
CAAAATCTCCTTGCGACAAAATAAAATATGGTCGTAAAATCTCTTTGCGACGAATAATGCCATAAAGTATCAATGAAAGAAAAACAAAATATTCATATAATCGGAATCGGCGGAATCGGAACCAGCGCCCTAGCCCGCTGGTTTTTGGCTAATAACTATAAAGTGAGCGGTTCGGATATATGCGAATCGGAAATAACCGAAGATTTAAAAAAAATCGGGGTTAGCATATATGTCGGCCACAAAACATCTAATTTGAATCGTAAAACAATACTTGTAATTCACAGCGCGGCGATATCTGGTGAAAATCCGGAAATTAAAATAGCCAAAAAACTTAAAATAGATATAAAATCTTATTCGCAAACCATTGGACGAATAATAAAAAAATATCCCAAAACCATTGCCGTTGCCGGAGCTCACGGGAAAAGCACAACCGCATCGTTGCTCTCTGTGATATTAATCAAAGCTAAACTTAATCCTACGGTAATTATAGGAACTAAGCTTAAAGAATTCGGCGGAAACGGAGGAAATTTCAGAAACGGTAAAAGCGATTATCTTATTCTTGAAGCGGACGAATATCATAAATCATTTCTGAACTATAGACCATTTGGCGCGATAATAACCAACATTGACCGCGAACACTTGGATTTCTATAAAAATTTCGGAAATATTAAAAACGCTTTTTTAAAATTTATATCAAATATAAAAACGGGTGGAATTTTAATTTTGAATAAAGACGATAAAAATCTGCGAAGCTTAAAAGAAAAAATAAATAATCCGGTGAAATTAAAAAAGATGACGATAAAACGATATTCTTTGGCGGACGCTCATCCCATTTTAATTAAAAAAATATCTTCTTCGTTAAAAATATTCGGAAAACACAATATTTCCAACGCTTTAGCGGTTTATGAAATGTCGAAAGCTCTCGGTATTGAAGAAAAAACAATTTTCGCCGGATTAAAAGAATATAACGGCGCTTGGCGAAGAATGGAATACCGCGGCAATTTATCATTAAATACTAAATACCGGATACCGGTCTATGACGATTACGCCCATCACCCGACCGAAATAAAAGCGACTCTTGAAGCTTTTAGAAAAGAATTTCCCAAAAATTATATAATCTGCGTTTTCCAGCCGCATCAAGAAAAAAGACTCAAGCTTTTATTTAAAGAATTTACCGCGGCTTTCAACGACGCCGACGCCCTAATTCTTTTAGATATTCATAAAGTTGCCGGAAGAGAATTAAATAAACTATCGCAAAATATTAATTCTAAAATCCTTGCCGAAACCATAAAAAAAAGAAGCCCCCTTATTAACGTTGTTTATCTCCCCTCCCCTCAAAAACTGCCAAAAATTTTAAGCGATATGTGTCAATCCGCGCCAAGCTCGCATAAATCCGCGTTAGTGGTAATGATGGGCGCCGGAAACATTTACAAATATACGAATAATTTAGTAAAATGAAAACGCCGTGAATTATTTTAACCTCAAACATTTTAAAAGCATTGCCGGATATGAAATAGATGATTTTTGGTATCCCAGGGTTACCAAAATTATAGACATAAAGGCCAAGCCGGCTCTTTATCGGTTTTACGCGGAAATGAATAATTTTAAAGAAGGAGAGGATGTTAAAAATAAGTCCGCCAGCGAAGGAACTCTTATTCACGAAACAATAGAAGCGATTCTTATTGGCAAAAATCCCCAGATTGACCCGTTAATAGCGCCGTCCGTAAAGGCCTTTTTTGATTTTATTGAACAAAAAAACATTCAAGTCGATCCGGAATTTGTTGAAAAACGGGTTGTTAATTACGATGAAAAATATGCCGGCACGATAGACGCCATGGCTTTGATAGACGGAAAATTCGGAGTTTTGGACATTAAAACCTCAATGGCTATTTACAGGGATTATAATCTTCAAACCGCCGCTTATATGGGAGCGCTTGAAAAAGAATTTAAAAATCTTCAAACAAGCTGGATTTTAAGAATTGACCAAATAAGAAAATGTTTAAATTGCGAAGCCACTCTTCGAGAAAAAGGCGGAAGAAAAAAAATAAAACTTCCCTGGAACGGCAAGAGCTATGATACTAAGGCTAAAAATTGCGAACATTTCTGGTTGGAGTTAAAAGGCGAAATAGAACTTAAAGAATTCCCCTACTGGCAAAATGATTATAAAGCTTTTTTGGGAGCGAAAAAACTTTGGGAATGGGAAAACGAGCATTGGTTAAAACAAGCCGGATATTTATTGTAAGTGCGTAAAAATACATGCGCGCGGGGTGGCGCGCGCCTTAACAACAAAGAACCCATGGTCCCGTGCTAAGAGTTTTTAGTACCTCATACTCTTGGCGCGGGGTTCTTTATAATTCAGAATTTTTTTCTATAATTATCGGCGGTTTGGAAAATTCTTTATTTACCAAATAGCCCAGTCCGAAACTTAAAGAGCTGATTAAAAAAATCAAAATAAAAATAATGATCTCTTTTCGGCGTTTTATCAGTAATTCTTTTATTTTTGAAATATTTGACATAATTTTATGGTAAGTGTAGAATGTAAATATCAAAATGTAAAATGACGGTTCAAAATATTTAAATTATTTTAAACTTAAATCCATCTTTAATTTTACATTGTCGTTTTGATTTTTTAATTTTAAATTTGAGTAATAACGAATATGGCGCATACCAAATCCGCGGGTTCAACTAAATTAGGAAGGGATTCCATAGGCAGACGTTTAGGCGTTAAAAGACAGCACGGCCAAGGCGTTAACGCCGGAGAAGTCTTAATTAGACAAAGAGGGACAAAATATGTTCCCGGTTTCAACGTCGGCAGAGGGAAGGACGACACTCTTTACGCCTTAAAAAAGGGGGTTATTGAATTTGTTTCAAAAAAGAAAACCAGATTTGACGGGAACACAAGATATATTAAGGTGATTAATGTTCTTCCGGCTCAATAATAACGGTTATTTTAGTCTCCACTCCTTTCCCCAGATTAATCTTTACTTCATGGGCGCCCAGCGATTTTATCGCTCTATCAAGAAAAATTTCCATAACTTCAAAGCTTTCATCTTTAAATTTTCTTTTTATTTCTTGGGTTAAATCTTCTTTATTTATTGAACCGAAAACCTCGCCCTTTTTTCCGGTTTTAATTTTGAATAAAAATTTTTCCTTGGGCAGTTTTTCGGCCAGAATTTGAAAATTCTTTTTTACTTCTTCTTCTTTTTTCCGCCAAGCGGCCGCCTTAAGCTCCAAGTCTTTAACCGTTTTTTCATTTGCCCGAACGGCGAATTCTCTGACAATTAAAAAATTTCTGGCATAACCGTCGGAAACATTCTTAATTTCGAATTTTTTACCCAATCCTTTTATGTCTCGCAAAAGAACAATTTTCATATTTGAGATTTTAAAATTTCTATTGCTTTCTCAAGCTGGGGGTCTTTCCCCTCTTCGGTATCTTTCTCCGTTAAATCAACGTAATAGTCCGGCTCAAGGCCGTTCCCGTCAATAAGAACGCCGTTAGGAGTGAGCCAGTGAGCGACGGTTATTTTCACCAACGAATCGTTTTTTAAGCCCTGGACTTCCTGAACGCTTCCTTTCCCGAAGCTTTTTTTACCGACAATTTTTGAACCATTATTGTCTCTTAACGCTCCGGCTAATATTTCCGACGCCGAAGCCGAACCTTCGTTCATTAAGACAACCACCGGAATTTTTCCTAACAGCCCGGTTCCATAAGATTTAAATATTTCTTTTTTTTCTGGCCCGAATTCTTCGGAAACAATAACGTCTCCGTTTTTAATAAACCAGCCGGCGATATTGACCGCCCCGTTAAGATAACCGCCCGGATTATTTCTAAGGTCAAGAATAATGCCGTCGGGATTCTTAAAAACAATTTCAACGACGGTGGAATAAAATAAATACGGCGCTTTTTCATAAAAATTATAAAGCTGAAGATGAGCGATGTTGTTGTCAATCATTTTCAAATCAATCGTCGGTATCTGAATAGTATCCCTTATTATCGGTATTTCTTTGGGTTTTTCCCAGCCGTTTCTTATTATCGTTAAAACAACTTTTGTCCCTTTTTCCCCTCTTATTATTTTAACCGCTTCGTCAACGCCGATTTTTGTAGTTATTTTATCGTTGATTTTTAATATTTTGTCTCCGGCTTTTATTCCCGCTTTTTCCGCCGGAGTGCCCTTCAACGGCGCGATTATGACAAGCTGTTCGTTTCTGATTCCGATTTCCGCTCCGATTCCCGAAAATTCTCCGCTTATGTCTTCTTCAAATTTTTTAGCGTCGGATGGCGGAAAAAAAACCGAATTCGGGTCCTTAAGAGAACTCAAAAGACCCGATATCGCTCCATAAACTAAATCCTGATTATTTAATTTTTCCGCTCCGACATATTTGTCTTTTATTAATCCCCAAGTTTCCCAAAAAAGACTGAAATCAATAGCTTCTTTATTCCCCTCTTCCAGATTGGATACGCCTTTAATAATTACGGTTTGGGGATTTTTAACTCCTTTTTGATACCCTAAATAAAAAGAGCCGTAGCTCACGGCAAATAAAACGATTAATACGACCAACGTTGAAAATAGCCCGCTTTTTAATATTTTCTCAATCATTTCGCCAATTTTATCATAATAATTTATCCAAGTCTAATTTTTCATGTTATACTTCAGCCATGCCGTTTGATAAAGAATATTTTAAAACCATTGAGGAAAGAGCTAAAAAATCAAAGATTTATAAAAAATATCAATTAACCGGCTTAATGCTGGCGGAATTATTGAAAGACGAAAGACATAAATCTCTTTATATAAAATTGGCGAAAGAACGCGACAATGAAAAACTTATTTTTCTCGCGAAAGACATAGCGGAGCGAAAAAAGATAAAAAACAAAGGGGCTTATTTTATGAAAATGCTGTTTACGAAAAATTTAGATAAAAAGTGAATTGCCGATTGGAAATTTAAATTATGAAAATATTAACAGCTGATAATAAAAAGGAAGAAAAATTTCTAAGAGAAAAAACCGCGGATGTAGATTTTGAAAAAATTGCTTCGAAAGAATTGGGCGTTATTGTAAAAAAAATGAAAAGCGCGATGATTGAAGCTGATGGCGTGGGATTGGCGGCAAATCAAATAGGGCTGAATATGAACATGTTCGTGGCCAGAACTTACCATAACGAAGGCCACGGAAAATTTTACGCCGCAATTAATCCCGTAATTGAAAAAACCGGCGGCGAAAAACTTCTTCTTAAAGAAGGATGCTTAAGCGTTCCGGGTAAACGGGGCGTTGTTGAAAGATTTGAAAAATTAACATTAAAAGGATTCGATAAAAGCGGAAAACCGTTAAAAATTAAGGCCTGGGGGCTTCTTGCTCATGTATTTCAGCACGAAGTTGACCATTTAAACGGAATTCTTTACACAGACAAAGCGAAGGAATTGTATAAAATAGAAAGTATTAAGTAAAAAGCATCGAGCAGGATGAAAATAAAATCTTTTACCGATTTAATAGCGTGGCAAAAAGGACGTAAGCTTGTTTTATTAAAAATTTAAAAAAGAAATACTTAATACTATAAATACATGCTACTTAATACTAGATATATATTCTTCGGCAGTCCCGAATTCTCGGCCATTATTCTTAATAAATTGATGATGTCCGGATTTATTCCCGAAGCCGTCGTTTGCGGCCTGGACAGACCCGTTGGCAGAAAAAAAATTATCACTCCCCCGCCGGTTAAATCATTAGTTTTAAAACATAAAGCATGGAATATTCATATACTTCAACCAGAGAATTTAGACAAAAATTTTATGTTTCATGTTTCAAGTTTCACGCCGGATGTTTTTATTGTCGCTTCCTATTCAAAAATAATTCCGGAAGAAATTTTAAAAATTCCGAAACTTGGCGCTATCGGCGTTCATCCATCGCTTCTGCCGAAATATCGAGGCCCCTCCCCTATTCAAGGCGCGATTTTAAACAATGAAAAAGAAACCGGCGCGACAATTTATTTAATGGACGAAAAAATTGATAACGGGCCGATTTTGTCTTCAGAAAAAATCATTATAAACGAAAAGGACGATTACGAATCTCTTTATTTTAAACTGGCCGATTTCAGCGCGAATCTTTTGGTCAAGGTTATTAATAATTTTCTTGAAAATAAAATAACGCCAAAACCGCAAGACGCTCAAGGCGCAACTTACACTAAAAAATTCATCACTCAAGACGCTTACGTAGATATAAAAGAAATAGAAATCGCCGAAAATGGTTCGGCAAGCTCACCACAAAAAGCTTTAGAAATATTTAATAAAATAAGGGCCCTAAATCCCGAGCCCGGCGTTTGGACGATAAAAGACGGAAAAAGAATGAAAATACTGGAATCCAAACTTGATGAAAACGGGCTTTTAAAGATTACTAAGATTCAGTTTGAAAGCAAAACCCCGGTTGAAATTTAGCGTTTTTAGCTTTAAAATTATCTAATTGCCGGGTCGTCTAATGGTAGGACATGGGC
>CAYIEP010000021.1:0-8940 GCA_964362515.1 uncultured Candidatus Saccharibacteria bacterium
GAAGTCGTAACAAGGCACGCGTAGCGGAAGCTGTGCGTGGAACAATTAAACTAAAAAAGTAGTCGACCATCGAAGGTGTTAGTCGCGGAGCCTTAAGTCGCGACCTTGGGGCAACTAAAAAGTTTTGATTTATATGTCTAAAATTTTACTTATAGAAGACGACCAATTTCTTTCGTCATTGTTAAAAAACCGGCTTCAAAAAGACGGTTTTGAGGTTATTTTGGCGAGAGACGGAGAAGAAGCGATAAATTTCCTTAAATCTTTTAAGCCTGATTTGATTCTTTTGGATATAATCCTTCCTAAAAAATCCGGCTTTGAATTATTGGAGGAAATTCATTCCAATCCTCAATTATCCGGCGGCGGCGTTCCGGTTATTATTATTTCCAATCTTGGCCAGCCCGAAGACGTTTCCAAGGGGCAGAGTTTGGGCGCGATTGAATATTTGGTCAAGGCGAAAATTTCCATAGACGAACTGACCAAAAGAATAAAAGAGCTTGTAAACAAGAAACAATAACTTATCCACAATCATTGTTTGAATTATTTTTCCGCTCAATTATAATATTAAAAAGGTCGAGAATTCTTAAATTGAAATAAAATGAAAAAAGGTTTTACCTTATTGGAACTTATTATCGTTATCGGCGTCATCGCGATTTTGGCCTCTATCGTTGTTTTAGTTTTAAATCCGGCCGAAATTCTGAAACAAACCAGAGACGGCAAAAGGCTCGCGGATATGAGTGCCCTAAAAAACGCGATCTCGCTTCATTTGGGAACCGGGTCAAGACAAGACACGGTTTATTGCAATCTCAATGAAGGTTGCGGCGCCACTCCGGCGCAATCGGTTAACTGGCCAATGAGAGGATATTTCACTGTTGCCGGAACTACGGGGTATAACGGAACAAATTGTCCGTTTGTCACCATAATTAATACTTATGGTAGTAGTTATTGCACTCTTAATGCCGCTGTTAGCGTTGCCGGCTCTGGCTGGGTTAATGTTAATTTAGGCGATGTTACCGGAAATGTTTCTCCCATATCGTCTCTGCCGTTGGACCCGGTCAATAATAATTTTTATAATTATTCTTATGCCGGCAATGACTCTAATCTTACTTTTGAGCTTAACACAAGACTGGAGAGCGCTAAATATCGGGATCTAATGAATTCCGATGGAGGCGATAGGAGCGGTTGTTCGGGGGCTTATCAACAAACAGATTGTTACTACGAAGTTGGGCTTAGTTTGACCCTATAAAAATTCAGCCTTAGTTATGGTCAATTATTTTGTTTTATTGATTTTAATTTCGGCTTTGTGGATATTTCGCCGGCCAAACGGGTCGGCGAAACGTTTTTTACGGCCGCTTTTAATTTTTTCGGCTTTGGTTATTTTCGCTTTTCTCATTTATTTTTCTATTGAGCAATATCGGGATTGGTCTCAAAGCGAATTGACCAAACTTTTATTGCCTCCTTATCGGGGAATCGGTTATTTTATTTTTTATGTCGGATATGTTTTTTTCGCGCCTTATCTTGTTTCTTTGGCAACGGCTCTTATTTTTTTATTCGCCGCCAAATATTTAAATAAAAAATTTCAAGAAAGATTTTTTGAACGGGAAGAGCCTTACTTGGGCGCTTTGGCGATTTTTCTCGTAGGCTATCCGCTCTGCTTTTTTTATTTAATAACGATGTTTTCCTTTTATTTAATCGTTCATCTCGGTTTACTGATTTTTAACCGCGATTCTTCTTCGCGAATTTCAATGTATTACTTGTGGCTCCCTTTGGCTATTTTTGCTATAATTATCGCTGAATGGTTTCAAATTTTTCCGGTTTGGAATTTATTGAAAATATAAATCCCTAAAATATTAATTTTCAATCCGCAATTTAATTGAAAATTATTTATATATATATGATTCAAATTCCAACGCAAAAATTAAAAGAATTCCTGTTAAAAGAAGAATTAATCAAAGAACGGGATTTTAACGAGCTTCTGCTGGAGTCAAAAAGAATGGGACAGGATATTTCCACAATCTTGATATCAAGAGGATTTATTACGCTTGATTATTTTTATAATTTTATCGCCCTTTATCTTAACGTGGAAATGGCCAATTTGGCGGTTCGGGCGGTGGATGAAAATATTTTAAAGAAATTAAGCGAAGACTTGGCGAGGCAAAAGCGCGTTATTATTTTCGCTCAAGAACCGAACGGCGCTTTTGACGCGGCCATGGAAGACCCGGGCGATTTGGAAGCGATAAAATTTTTAGAGAAACATCTGGGAGTAAAAATAAAACCGTATCTGGCGACGCCCGAAGATTTAAATAAGGGATTTGCGTCATACAACCGCCGCTTGGCCGAAGATTTTGATAAAATAATAAAAGAAAACGTAAAATCAACCTTAAAAAAACAGATTTCGGAATCGGCGGAAAAAACAGCCCAAGAATTGCCGATTGTGGCAATCGTGGACAATATGGTTTCTTACGCGATTTCTTTGAGAGCCTCCGATGTTCATATTGAAATTCTTGAAGATGAAATTTTAATAAGATACAGGATTGACGGCATACTTCATGAGATAATTAAACTGCCTAAAGAAATTTATCCGGCCGTTACCGCCAGAATAAAACTGCTTGCCGGTTTAAAAATAGACGAACACTTGAAGCCGCAGGACGGCCGGTTCCGTTATCGGACAAGCGACGTTCTTCTGGATATCAGAGTGGCGACAATTCCGGTTTTTTACGGCGAAAAAATAGAATTAAGGCTTCTGCCGGCGGCTCAAAAACCATTGGCTCTGAAAGAGCTGGGGATTCTTGACGACACCAGAACAATAATAGAAGAAAATATTAAAAAATCTTACGGCATGGTTCTTATTTGCGGACCGACCGGTTCCGGGAAAACAACCACTCTTTATTCAATTTTAAATATTTTAAACAAACCGGAAGTGAACATTGTTACGATTGAAGACCCTATTGAATATGACATAAAATATCTTAATCAGACTCAAATAAATTTACAGGCGGGCATTACTTTTGCCAGCGGGTTAAGATCAATTTTAAGGCAAGACCCGAATATTATTATGGTCGGGGAGATACGCGACGAAGAAACCGCGGACATCGCCATTAATTCCGCGCTTACCGGACACCTTGTTCTTTCAAGCGTTCATACCAACGACGCGCCGACGGCCGTTCCGAGATTATTGGATATGAAAGTGCCGAATTTTTTGGTGGCGGCGGTTTTAAACGTAATTATCGCCCAAAGATTGGTGAGAAAAATTTGCCTTGATTGCATTGAATCGTTTCCGGTAGATTCGGCGATGAGCGAATCCTTGTCTAAGAACCTAAAAGACGCTAATTCCGAATCAAGATTGAGTATTCCGAAAATTCTTTATCACGGCAAGGGATGTTCGGCTTGCAATAATAGCGGATTCAAAGGAAGAATAGGAATTTACGAAGCTTTGGATGTTAATGAAGAAATCAGGAAATTAATAATCGCCCCGAATTTTTCTCTTGATACTTTAAGAATTACCGCCAGAAAAAACGGGATGCTGACGATGTTTGAAGACGGATTGAGAAAAGCGGAACTCGGTATGACGACAATAGAAGAAATATTAAGAGTAATAAAGGAATAATATATTTGAATGAAGCGCGGCCTGGCAGTTGCCGGGCGTGAGCGGATTTGCTTCAGAAAATCATTTTTCAGAACCAGCCCGAATCTCTTTAAGTCCAAGCAAACCAAACTTGCTTTTGAAAACCAGTCCGTCAGCTGACGGATTTCTCCAGCGGAAAAAATTTCTTTTCCCTCGGCGCTGAAACTCCGCTTCGCGGAGACCAATCTTTCAGCGCCTGCGGGATATTTTCTCAAGCAAGTTCGGTTTGCTTTATTTACGAAACATCTTTTAATCCTTATTACTTCTTGTAGATTAAGCCATACAAGGAATGACTGATACAGGCTTTGTTAAAAAAACCGTTCGGAGTCCCGTCAGCTGACGGAGGGCATGGCGTCCAGCAAGAAAAAAGATTTTTCTGAAATCTTAACGGAAGCGGGCGTGAGCGGATTAAAGAAAAATCTTTTTTCTTGCTGGACAAGCGGGGCCGAGGGCGAGCGCGTTCCGCTCGCTGGGCGGAACGACGCGTGTTTTTATACAAAGCCGGCATCAGTTGCTGGCGAAAAAAGACTTTTTGCTGTAAGATGTAAAAAATAAACAATGAATAACATTAAGATTTCTTACGAATAATTTAAATGGCGAAAAAAAAAGAACAAGAAAAAAACAATCTAAAATTTCAAAGTCCCAAGGGGATGCGCGATATTCTGCCGGAAGAACAGCCGTGGTGGGATAAAATAAGAAAGGTTTGTTCTTATAACGCGGAATTTTATAATTTTTTAAGGATTGATACTCCAATTTTGGAAAATGCCGAAATTTTCGAGAGAGCGATTGGAGAATCAACGGACATCGTTGAAAAGCAGATGTTTATTTTAAAAACCAAAGGCGGGGACAGGTTGGCTTTAAGACCGGAAATGACGGCCGGAGTTGTCAGGGCCTATCTTCAGCACAGTTTATCAAAGCTCGGCAAGCCGGTGAAATTATATTATTTCGGTCCGGTTTTCAGACATGAACAGCCGCAGTCCGGAAGATACAGGCAATTTCATCAAGCCGGATTTGAAATTTTAGGAAGCGACGACCCGATTCACGACGCCCAAATGATATTAATCACTTCCAAGTTTATAGAAGATTTGAAAATTAAAAATTTGAACATTCAAGTGAACAGCATCGGATGTAATAATTGCCGAGGAGGATATAAAAAGAAATTAGTGTCTTATTATGAAAAATATAAAAATAAAATCTGTAAAGATTGTAAAAGAAGGATTACCCTTAATCCTTTAAGGCTGCTTGATTGTAAAAACAAAGAATGCCAATCTATAAAAATCCAAGCGCCGACAATAATTGATTATCTTTGCGGACATTGCCGGGAACACTTTAAGAGAGTCTTGGAATATTTAGACGACTTAAAGCTCCCTTATATTCTTAATCCGCATTTGGTCAGAGGGCTTGATTATTACAATAAAACGGTTTTTGAAATTTTTTCCGGCGATTCTCAAATGGCCATAGCCAGCGGAGGAAGGTATGATTTTCTCGGAGAAATTTTAGGAGGGAAAAAGGGGGAAGTTTTGGGAATCGGCGCGGCAATCGGCGCGGAAAGACTTATTGAAACAATGAAGCTTCAGGGAATTATCTGCTCTCCGCGTTTAAAACTGAAAGTGTTTTTGATTCAAATAGGAGAAGAAGCGAAAAAAAGGGCGCTTCTTCTAATTGAAGAATTCAGAAAGGCCGATATAAAACTTTACGAAGCTTTAGGCAAAGAGTCTCTTAAGTCCCAACTTAGAAGCGCCAACAAAAAAGAAGTAGATATTTCTTTGATTTTGGGGCAAAAGGAAGTTTTTGAGGAAAATATTATAATAAGGGATATGAAAACCGGAACTCAAGAAATAGCGTCATTGGCAAAAGTTGTCGATGAGATTAAAAGAAGAACGCATTAAAATGTCCGATTGTATTTTTTGTAAAATAATAAAAAAAGAAATAAGCGCGGAAATTATTTATGAGAACGATGATATTTTGGCGATTTTGGATATTCAGCCGAGAACAGCCGGACATACTATGGTTTTGCCGAAATTTCACGCGGAGAACATTTTGGAAGTTCCCGACGAAAAAATCGCCGCGGTTTTTTCCGGCGTTAAAAAAATAACGGCTTTGCTCGAAAAATCTTTAAATCCGGACGGGTTTACTATTGGAATAAACCATGGTAGGGTGAGCGGGCAAGAAATTGCTCATCTTCATATTCACATTATGCCGAGATGGCATAATGACGGAGGGGGAGCGATTCACAATGTCGTAAATAATCCGCCCAAAGAATCGTTGGAAGAAATAAAAAATAAAATTAAAAAATTCGAAATTTAAACGCCAATTTTTATGGAAATTAAACGAAGAGAAGGAGAATCGGTAAATTCATTTTTATATAGATTTAATAAAAAAATAAGACAAAGCGGAATTTTGCTTGAAGCGAAAAAAAGAAGAAGAAAAGACCGAAATGTTTCTAAAAGAAAAAGATTTAATTCGGCAATTTATAGAGCCGGCAAAAAGAAGGAAATGGAAAAAGCCAAGAAAGCGGGGGTGATGCAGTAATTAGCCACTAGCCACTAGTTTATTTTATGTTTCAACAAAAAATCACGGATGATATTAAAATCGCCTTGAAATCCGGCGATAGTTTTTTAGTCGGAACCTTGCGGCTTATAAACGCGGCCGTTAAAAATAAAGAAATTGAAAAGCGTTTTAAAAGCGGCGAAATTGTTTTATCCGAAGATGAAATAACGGACTTGTTGTCCAAAGAAGCGAAAAAAAGAAAAGAAGCGATGGAAATTTATAAAACCGCGGGCAGAAACGATCTGTTTGAAAAAGAAGAAAAAGAATTTAAAATAATCGAGAAATATTTGCCGGAGCAATTAAGCGAAAAAGAAATAGAAGAAATAATTTCTAAAGCGATTGATAAAACTGGCGCAAAAGACATTAAGGAAATGGGGCGCGTGATGGGAGAGGCGATGAAAGAATTGAAAAGCAAGGCCGACGCGAAAATGGTCGGAGAAATTATAAAAAAGAAGCTGTCCACATGAAAAAAATTATATTCTTAGCGGTTTTATTATTAATGTCTCCGACATTTGTTTTTGGAGCGACTGCCGAAGAGCTTCAAGCGCAAATTAACGCGTTGCTGGCTCAAGTCCAACAGCTTCAACAGCAATTAAATCAGCAACAAAACACTACAACCCAGTGGTGTTATACATTTAATAATAATTTGCAATTTGGCGACCGGAATAAAGACGTAATCAATCTTAAAGAAGCTTTTAAAAGAGAGGGCCTTTATAATGGACCGGTTAACGATTATTTTGGCAATCTTACCAAAGCCGCCGTGATAAAATTTCAAGAAAAATACGCGAATGAAATATTAACTCCAACCGGACTTCAGTATGGAACGGGATTTGTCGGCGAATATACAAGAAAAAAATTGAATGAGCTATACGGTTGCGGCGATACCGCGTCAATCCCGCCGACCATTGGTCAATTAACGTATAAAATTAGCTCTAATCCAACAAGCCTTATTCGAGGACAAAATGCTAATTTTCGTATTGGAATTTTAGGCGGTCAACCCAATTCGCCAATACTTTTTTATCTTCAAAGGCCGGACGGCACAATGAAATATGATGGTTATAACACAGGGAAATATACTTACATTGATGGCAGTTATGAGAACGACGCTGAACAATTTATTGCCGTTGATGGTAAAAATGGCACATGGGTTTCCTGGGTTTCAGTTAAAAACATAATCTCTAATAAACAGGAGCATAACGTTATTGGGTCAACGCCTCCGCCGTCAACGCCAACCTCTACTCCCTCAATACCTCCGTCAACGCCAACCTCCACTCCTTCAATAATGGTTTTTTCACCGAATGGCGGGGAAGTATGGGAAATTGGGAAGACATATAATATTACTTGGAGCGGTAAAAATTTTCCTTCAAATGGAGTAGTGGGCATTGTTTTGGTTGATGAAAAAACAGCCACTAACACCAATATTTTTACTGAAATTAGCAATGACGGCATTGAAAGTTGGACTATACCCTCGACGATTACCCCTTCGGGAAATTATATGCGAATCTTTTGCGGCATAAAAGGATCTGAAGCATATTGCGGTGATAAAACTCAATCCGAAGATTTTAGCGACGCGCCATTTACTATCGTTAAAGCAACTCCCGCGAAAAATGTTTATCTAAGCAAAATCTCTCCGTCAAGCGGTTCAATCGGAACAATAGTTACGCTTTACGGCGAAGGATTCAGTCAAAGTAATAACGCGATAATGTATGGTCCCGCTAAATCTGATTTATTGGGTTATGTTAATTCAACAGACAACGGAACTAAAATAATTCTGACAGTCCCGCAATATACCCATAATAAGGCTAAGGTAACTCCCGGCGCCTACAATGTTTCGGTTATTAGCGCCTATGGCCTCCAAAGCAACACCCTTCCCTTTGCTGTTACCGAAGGAGTTGCTTTTTGCCCCGGCGCCGCTAATTTTAGTATAGGCGCCTCAAAAAGCAGTGTTTCAACGGGCGGATATTGGGATATTTGGTGGGACGCTTCCAATTTTGAGCGTTTGTTAATTAATACTTATTTTAACGGCGCGCAGAAAAATGTTTACGATACTAGTAGCGGAATTTCTAAGGCCGGCAATTTTAGCCAGATAGGCGGATTTACAACCGCCGGCGTTTGGAAAGCCGTAGCTACCGCCAAAAAAACCGGTTGCGGCGATGTTATCAAAGAAATTGAAGTAAAAGTTGGTCAATCTACGGCTTCCACTTTAAAATTAATTAGAATTGAAGTAGCAAGTAGCGCAATCTCGACAGAAATTACGCTTCATGGCGAAGGATTTAGCGCTGATGGAAACAGAGTAAAATATGGTCCCGGCTATAATGATTATTTGGGAGGCACTTATAGTTCAACCGATAACGGAACAAAAATAAAACTTATAATTCCCCAACCTATTTGGGATAAATTAGCCAAAGGAAAAGTTTTCATTCACGGTTTTTGGGTTGTTAATGCCGATGGTGTCGAAAGCAATAGTATTTCTTTTAAAGTTTTATAATTATAAGGAAAAAGTTATCCACACAGTCTGTTGCGGGGGGGGCTTTAATGTTAAAATAAAAACAATATGAAAAAAACTATATTCCTGGCGTTTTTATTATTAATGTCTCCGACATTTGTTTTTGGAGCGACCATAGAAGAACTTCAAGCGCAAATTAACGCGTTGTTGGCTCAAGTCCAACAGCTTCAACAGCAATTAAATCAGCAACAAGGCGTTATAGTTCAATGGTGTTATACATTTAATAATAATTTGCAATTTGGCGACCGGAATAAAGACGTAA
>CAYIEP010000022.1:0-8503 GCA_964362515.1 uncultured Candidatus Saccharibacteria bacterium
CTTGCGGCACACGATTTTGAGTCGTGCGTGTCTGCCATTCCACCACCCGGGCAATTTCTCTTTCCTAACCCGTTCCGTGAAAAAAGAATAGGCTTGGACAGAGAGAGGAGCGGGGCTCCTCTTATTTTTTTAAATTCTGACAATTTCCATAGCAATCGAATCCGGAAACGGTTCAAAACCGTCATAAATTATTATTATTTTTCTAGAATTTCCGTTAGTTTTCTCAATGGCCGCGTCAGGATAATTTTTAATAATCCATTTCACGGCTTCATTTAAAGTCAGGACTATTACGGTCCCGTCGGGTTCTAGTACCACAGCCTTATTTCTTGGCGGCTTATGGCCGTTTTCTCCGGCGGTTTTGTTATTATTATAATAATCCTCAAAAGCTTCTTTTCGGGCAATTCTAACAAGTTTTCTTTTTATTTTTTCCCAAAAAAGATAATTTTCTAGCAAATACAATAATTGGTGTAACCGTAACCAGGACATTGCCACCTCCTCTTGATAGGATTTTTCACGCCATATTAAATTTTTAAACGTCTGTATCTTAAATATATTATTTTTATTTTATTGAGTCAATGAAAACATTGATTTTTAAGGTCTTTTTATGAGAAAATAAGCTGATAGCAAACTTATGGACGAAATTCAGAATCAACAAAACCAAGAAGAAGAAAAAAAAGAGGAAGTTAAAAATAATCAGCAAGAAATAAACAAACCTATTCCTTTACAGGCGCGGGTTAAAAGTCCTCCCGTTACGGAACCGATTTTTCATATAGAAGTTGATAGAATAAAACCCAATCCTCATCAGCCAAGAAAAGATTTTAATGAAGAATCGTTAAGAGAATTGGCTAATTCAATAAGAGAATTCGGAATTCTTCAGCCCTTAGTTGTGTCAAAAATAGAGAAAGAAACAGAATTCGGAGCAACGGTTGAATATCAGCTTATTGCCGGAGAAAGAAGATTAAGGGCCGCCAAAATAGCCGGTCTTGAAAGAGTACCGGTAATTATTAAAAATATTTTTCAGGACGCCGAACGTTTAGAAATGGCGATTGTTGAAAATCTTCAGCGCGCCAATCTTAATCCGATTGAAACAGCCAGGGCCTATGCCAAGCTTCAGGATATTTTCGGTTTGACCCAGCGAGAAATAGCTTTAAAACTTAGCAAGAGCCGAGAGGTCGTGGCCAATTCATTAAGGCTTTTAAATTTACCCAGCGAGATTCAAGACGCCGTTTCTTCGGGCCAAATAAATGAAAGCCAAGGGAGAATGCTTTTAATGCTTGATGATATAAATCAGCAAAAAATCATTTTTAACGATTTATTAAGCAACCATTTAAGCGTAAGAGAATTAAGAAGCAGAATAAGGCCCCTAAAACAAAAAGAAAAAATCAAAGAAACCAAAGATTTTATCTCTGAAGCGGACCCGGAAACAAGGGCTCTTGAAGAAAAATTGTCGGGGATATTAAATACCCCCGTTAAAATAGAAAAAACATCAAGCGGCGGGAAAATCGTTATCTCTTTTTATTCTCCGGAAGAAGTAAGAGGAATAATAGAAAAATTAAATCCCGAGCGCCAGGAATAATTATATTTGTTTACAACTTACTTCTTTTACCCCTTGCACGTTTTTTATTTTTAAGATAAGTCTTTCTGTTTTTTCTTTATCTTTGATGTCGCAGCGAATTTTGATATGAGGGAAATGGGCGGTTTTAAGCATATCAATTTTGCTAATATTTATTTTGGATTTTGAAATGATGGAAGATATGTCTTTTAAAAGCCCGACTCTGTCTTCGCCCACTATTCTAAACTCCGTTTCTTTTATTCTTCTTAAAAGCGAATCCTTAAGCGCGGATTTAATTTCTTTTTTGGCCCGATTGGTTTTTACGAATTCCAGCCAAGATTCTGATGGCTTCTTGCTTTTTTGAATTAATATTTCAACCAAGTCGCCAGATTGGATGGGATAATCGAGCGGCGTTATTTTTCCGTTTATTTTGGCGCCGATACACTGATTGCCGATTTCGGTGTGAATGGCGTAGGCGAAATCAACCGAAGTCGAACCGGCTGAAAGATCTATTACTTCTCCTTTCGGGGTTATGGCGAATATCCGGTCTTTAAAAAAATCGGTTTTTAAAGATTGAATAAATTCTTCCGGATTGGTTATTCCCTTTTGCCATTCTTTTAATTGGTTTACCCAATTTAATTCGTTTTTTTCAGCAAAGACGGATTTTTGCTTTAGTAGATAATCTTTCGCGCTTTTTAATTGGCTATAGGCCCAATAAGCGGCAATGCCGCTTTCGTCTTCGTCATGCATCTCTTGGGTTCTTATTTGAAATTCCGTCGGTTTGTTTTCTAAACAAAAAACCGTAGTGTGGAGAGATTTATAGCCGTTCGGCTTCGGCAAGGCGATGTAATCTTTTATTCTTCCGGGCAACGGCGGCCAAAGCTGATGGATTATTCCCAGCGTCGCATAGCAATCCTCAACGGTTTTAACGATTATTCTTAAGGCGACCAAATCATAAACTTGTTCAAGATTCATATTTTGGCGCAAAAGTTTTTTATACAAACTACTGTGCCTTTTGGCTCGGGCGTCTATGTTTGTCGGTTTTATTCCGGCCTCTCCAAGTTTTTTTAAAATAACGATTTTTACTTTTTCCAAATATCTTTGCCTTTCTTCGTATTTTTCTTTTACGTTTTCAATAATCCATTTGTATTCTTCCGGATAAAGGTAAGGAAAGGCCAAGTCTTCAAGCTCTCCGGCAAGATTGTTCATTCCCAATCGATAAGCCAATGGCGCGTAAATATCGTAAGTTTCCAAAGCGATTCTTTTTTGTTTTTGGGGAGGCAGAGCGCCAAGAGTTTTTATATTATGAAGCCGGTCGGCGAGTTTGATAAGAATCACTCTTATGTCTTTGCTTAAAACAATTATTAATTTTCTTAAATTTTCCGCTTTGGCTTCGGCGCCGCGGTATTTTAATTTTCCGACTTTTGTCACGCCGTCCACTAAAAAAGCCACCTCCTCCCCAAACTCGTTTTTTATTTGAGTAATGCCGTATTGGGTGTCTTCGGCTACGTCATGAAGAAGACTGGCAACAATGGTCGGCGAATCAAGCTTCCATTCGGCGATTTTTAAAGCGGTGTTATAAGAATGATTAAAATAAGGTTCGCCGGATTTCCTTTTTTGCCCTTGATGAGCGCGTTGGGCAAAAGAAAAAGCGCGATTGATAAGACTTGATTCGTCTTGGCTTAATTGCCTGTTTTTTTGAATTTCTTTTAATAAAGCCTTGACATCCATAGCGTATTTATTCTATTATTTTTCAAGGACTTTTTCAAAAGGGATTTTTAAACGCTAAACATTTAGGAGAAAAGATAATGAATCAGACGTACTGCTGTGGGCGGTGTGGAGAACTGGTAATCGGCGGGAAATACACCGAATGCCCTAATTGCGGCGAACAACCGCCGCACAATGAAGTTTCTGTTGTCGGTCGTCCTGACGAAAACGAGAAAAAGGATTTTTCTTGTCGGAATTGCGGCGCCAAAGCCGCCGCTAGCGCCGCCAAGGAAATTTGTCCTTCTTGTTTTGGCATAAACTCATTCGCGCGGGTCGCGTAAGACCCGTCTCCGAAAAAAACGACAAGGCCACGCGCAAGCGTTGGTCTTTTTATTTTCCGATTAATTTATGCGGATTATGATTTAAGCAAGTTTTATTAGAACATCTTTCCGGTATTGTTTTAGTCCCTTGCATCATCAACGATGCGCAAAGATTGCAGATTTTGCCGGTTCCTGCCTGCCGGCCAGGCAGGGGCCGAGATTTCATAATAAAGCCGCATTTGGGATAATTAGAGCAGGAGTAAAATAGACCGAATCTGCCACGCCGTTCAATAATTTCTCCCTCTTTACATTTGGGACAGGCAACTCCGGTTTTCGCTTTGGCTTCTTCCTCCGCGCTTTTTTTAATGAATTTACACTTAGGATAGTTGTTGCAGGATATAAATTTACCGAATCGGCCCTCGCGTTCTATAAGTTTTCCGGTTGAACATTTTGGACACATTTCTCCGGTTTCTTTCGGCCCTTCCATAATAGAGCCGTCTATTTTTCTCGCGCCCGCGCATTCGGGAAATTTTTTACAACTTAAAAATTTTCCGTTTTTAGATAATTTAACAACCATTGGTCCGCCGCAAACAGGACATTTATGTTCTTCGCCGGCTTCGCCGAGGTTTGTTATTTTTTCCGCCGTTTTCTCTTTTATTTTTATTTCTTTGGAAAAAGGAATATAAAAATTCTTCAGCATTTCTTCGTATTTTCTTTTTCCTTCGGCTATTTCATCAAGTTCGTTTTCCATTTCGGCGGTGAACGAATCGCTGATGTATTGGGCAAAATTATTTTCAAGAAAAGTGCTGACCACTTCGCCGGTATCCGTTGGATGCAAAGTTTTGCCTTCTTTTTTTACATAGCCGCGGTCATTGATTGTTTTAATAACAGAAGCGTAAGTGCTTGGTCTTCCGATTTCGCGTTTCTCCAATTCTTTAACCAGACCCGCTTCCGTATACCTGCCGGGCGGTTCTGTTTGTTTACCCTGGCTGTCAATGTTCAGTAATTCCAATATTTCACCTTCTGATAACTTGGGTATTTGAATTTCTTCGCCTTGAGCGTCTTTGTCCGCCACCAGCCATCCCAAAAAAACAGTAATGCTTCCTATGACGGAGAAGTCGGGGATTAATCCTTCTTTGACTACATTGGCTGAAACTTTTGTTTTGAATATTTTAGCGTCGGCCATTTGCGAAGAAATTGTTCTTTCCCAAATAAGTTTATAGAGTTTTTTCTGTTCTTCGTTCGCGCCCGCCGATTGTTGTTTAGTGTTTGTCGGGCGGATCGCCTCGTGCGCTTCTTGGGCGCTTTTGCTTTTCGTTTTATACGCGCGCGGCTTCAGATATTCTTTACCGTAGATTTTTTCTATTTCTTGATAAATCGCGGGCAAAGCTTCTTTGCCGATAGTTACGCTATCAGTTCTCATATATGTAATAAGGCCTTGTTCGTAAAGTTTTTGAGCGACAGACATTGTGCGGGAGGGAGAATATCCAAGCCGAGAACTTGCCGTTTGTTGGAGCGTGGAAGTGGTAAATGGCGCGCGAGGAGAACGTTTGGTTTCGTTTTGTTTTATTTCCGTTACGCGCCATGAGTTGTCGCGCCCGATTTCCAAAATGCGATTTACTTCTTTCTCGTCGCGCGGCTCTTCTTCGCAAGTTAAAGTTATTTTATCTTTTTTTTCAGTTTTCCAGCCAGAGGCTAGTCCGCCCCGAGCGGAGAATTCCCCCGTGATTGTCCAATAATTTTCCGGAATAAAAGCCCTAATTTCGCGTTCCCTTTCCATTATTATGCGAAGCGCGGGAGATTGGACGCGTCCGGCAGACAAGCCATAGCGGACCTTTTTCCAAATAAGGCCGCTTAAGTCATAACCGACAAGCCTGTCTAAAACACGACGCGCTTCTTGGGCTTTGCGCAAATTTTCATCAATATCCCGCGGATGATTTATCGCTTCTCTAATGGCGTTATAGGTAATTTCATGGAAAACAATTCGTTTTGGTTTTTTAAGGCCGCAAGCCTCTTTAATGTGCCAGGCGATGGCTTCGCCTTCGCGATCGGGGTCGGTCGCGAGTAACACTTCATCGGCTTCTTTCGCTAATTTTTTTATTTCTGACACAATTTTTTCTTTTCCCTTGGATATTTCATAACGCGGGATAAATCCTCCCGGAATATCTATCGTTTTTTTATTGCTTTTAGGTAAATCTCTAATATGGCCGTAAGAGGACTCTATTTTATAATTTTTCCCCAAAAATCCGCCAATAGTTCTCGCTTTTGTCGGCGATTCTACGATTATTAAGTTCATAAAATTAAATAGCGTATCCTTTTTCTGTTTCTTTAATAATATCGTTAATTATAAGTAACGCTATCGCCGTGTTGGCCTTTTGCGGTTCAAGTTTAGTTAGTTCGATTATTTTGTCAATATTTAACGGCCGGCCGGCTTCCTGAATCATTTTCAAAATAAGCAGTTGATTTTTATCCTTAATTGTTTTTAATTTATTTTTTTCGTATATTCGTAATTTTTCATATTTCGTATCCAATCCAAGGTCTTCAAAAACATCTTCAATGGAAGAAACCAGTCTTGCCCCGTCTCTTATTAATCTGTGAGACCCCACATAATTAGGGTGACTAGACGGTCCCGGAAAAACAAAAACTTCCCTTCCTTGTTCCGCCGCCAGCCTTGCGGTGGCCAGGGAGCCGGATATTAAAGGGGCTTCGATTATTATTGTGGCGTGACTCAATCCGCTTACAATGCGATTTCTTTCCAGAAATTGGTTTTTATAAGGAGGGGTTTTAACGGGATATTCGGAAATAATTCCGCCGCCGGATTTTATAATTTTTTCGGCAAGTTTTTCGTTTTGGGCAGGATAAATTTCATCAAGTCCGTTCGCTAAAACCGCTATGGTTTTCCCATCCGCCTCAAGCGCTCCTTCATGCGCCGCCGTATCTATTCCCATCGCCAGCCCGCTTATTATCGTGGCACCCGTCTTGGCAAGGCTTTTGGAAATAAATTTAGCGAGAATTCTTCCTTCTTTTGTCGCTTTTCTAGTGCCGACAATAGCCACTTTTAAGCTTTTTTCGTCCGGCAGTTGTCCTAAAAAATAAATCTTCAAAGGCGGGCTTGGAATTTCTTTAAGAAGCTTCGGGTAAGATTTGTTCTCTATTAAAACAAAGTCTATTTTTTTATTGAGACTCATTGCTTTATATTATATACTAATGATATATGGATTTTAAAAAGAAACTAATTTTAATGATTTCAATTTTTGCCGTTGTGTCGGCGGTTTTGCTCACGGCCCTGATTTTTTCCGGCTTTGATATTAAAAAAAGAATAAAGCAAGTTTCTGAATTGCGCGGGGAAATAAATTTTCAAACAAGGGCGATTCAAAATTTGGCTTTATTAAGGCAAGACAAAACAGAAGCGGATATTTATTCAGCCGAACTGTCCGGCGTTTTGATAAACAGAGACCAGCTTGTTAATTTCTCCAAAGATTTATCAATTATGGCGAATCAAAATAAAATTGATTTAGGTTTGACTATCGGAGTAGAAACTCAAAAAACCGAAAATTCGCCCGGAAAAACCGCTTTCACTCTTTTGGTCAAAGGAAGTTTTGACGATTTAATAAATTTTTTAAGAACTCTTGAAAACAGCAAGTATTTTATTAACCTGAATTCTATTGACTTTACGCGCCAGGAAGATAAATTTAAAGCATTAATAAACGGAGAAGTATTCTCTTTTTAATATGAGAATTAAAATAAAAACGGATATAATTTTTATGATTATAAGTTTAATTTTGCTTATTATTCTTATTGGATTTATATTCTATTCCGTTAATTTTCTGGCAGGCAGCGCAAAAACCGTTTTAGACGAAAAATCCGGGACCTCGGAAGAAATTATAAGATTTAATTTAAACGAACTTAATGACTTGGGAATTATAAAATAAAAAAAGAGCGCGTGTAGTTCAGTGGTAGAACGCCATTCTGATAAAATGGAGGTCGAAGGTTCGATTCCTTCCACGCGCACCACGTTGGAAAAGTCAAAGAGTTTTGGTTCGCCTCTCCGCCAACTGGCGGATCGGCGGCTAATTTGTATTCAATTTTGGGTAAAGAAAATTTTTTAATAAAGATAAAGCATATGTCTAAAAACATTTGGAAAACTATTGCACTCCCGCTCGTCTTTCTCGGAGTATTCTCCTCATTATATTTAGTCTGGAAAATCCTAGACCTGCCGCCGCAGGTCGAGCTCATAGAAACAGCCCGGGCGTATTTTGATACATATGGGCTTGTTACTGTTCTCGTCAGCGCAATTATTGAAGGGTTATTGCTCATAGGTTGGTATTATCCCGGAAGTTTGGTTATTTTCTTGGGCGTAATTTTTGCTGGTAAAAATATCCCGCAAGTAATTGAAGTTGTATCTGTCGTTACGCTCGGGCTATTTATTGCGTACATCATCAATTTCTTTTTGGGTAAGTACGGTTGGTATCGCTTATTGCTTGCGTTCGGTCTCAAAGAGCCGCTCGAAAAGGCACAACATCGTCTCACGAAATATGGATTAAGCGGAATTTTCATAAGTTATTGGCACCCTAATCTCGCGGCTCTTGCTTCAACGGCGACGGGAATACTACATTTTCCCTTTCGCAAGTTTTTGTTGTATTCGCTTGTGTCGGTAATCACATGGAATATTTTTTGGGGTTCGCTTGTGTATTTTCTCGGCGAAGCATCGCTATCTTTTGTCGGCTTTAAGTTTGTATTTATCGCCATAGGTATCTGGATTGCTTTTCTTATAATTTCGCGTAAAATCAAGCGAGAACCAACAAAAACTGAAATGGAGGTAGCAGATGAGCGAGAAGTCAGGCGATAATTGTTCCCTGCCCAAGTCCTATAAAAACATCGGCTCGAACCATATTTTAATTTTGGGGGAAGAAAATTTTTTAAT
>CAYIEP010000023.1:0-8462 GCA_964362515.1 uncultured Candidatus Saccharibacteria bacterium
TGCCTGCCAAAATCCCCGCCAAAAAATAAGGAAGCACGCGAAGCGAATTTTGCGAAATACTTTCCCCCCCCAACCCCCAGCATTTCGCAAAATTTCGCTCGCGTTCCGCATTTCTGCACTCCGCCTCCTTGCCCCCAAACATTGTGGCGGAGTGCAGAGCGTTCTCCCGCACTTCTGCTTTAGCAGAAGCACCACGCTTCGCGTGGTGGCGCTTTAGCGCGCGGGGAACGCTATGATGCTTTGTTTTGAAAATAGGTTCTGATTTGGTAGAATAAATGCACCGTAAAGATACCAAACAGGTTTTTATAAAATGAACAATTGGTTAGAGAAAAAATCAACGGTTATGACCAACTGGATAGGCACGCCCGGCTCTCTTGTTGTTCATACATTATTATTTGTGGCAGCGTTCTCTCTCCAATTATTGGACGTGCCTTTTGACGCTATACTTTTAATTCTTACGACAATTGTTTCTCTCGAGGCTATATATCTCGCCATATTCATCCAGATGACGGTTAACCGACAAGCCAAACAAATTGAAGAAGTCGGCGAAGATATTGAAGACATCCAGGAAGAAGTTAAGGATTTGGGCGAAGACGTGGAAGATATTTCAGAAGACGTTGAAGACATATCCGAAGACATCGACAAGATTCAGGAAGAAGACAAGGATGTTATGGGAGACGAAAATGTCCAGAAAACATTAACTACAATAGAAGGCAGTCTCCAGAAAATAGCCGAAGAAATGGAAGTTATAAAATCTAGATTCAATAACCATGGCGATAACTTATTTAAATAATGAATAAAATAGGCTTTTTGTTTTATGGAAAAATTCTAAAATTTATATTATTATCCGGATATCCCATGATTAATTACAACATTATAAAAAATAAAAATCTTCTGACGGTTTTTTCTTTGAGTTTTTTTATTGTTGTTTTGTCGGGAGTGTTATTGACCCTGAAATTAAGCGGTTTGGAATCGCCGATTATAATTCACTTTGATTATTACAAAAATATAGATTTTTTAGGCGATAAAATAGACGCTTTCGGCATAATTATTTCCGCTTTTGCCATAATATTAATCAATCTGTTATTGGCGGAATTTTTATATTACCGCGACAGATTTTTGTCTTATCTTTTCGGATTTTTCAGCCTGGGATTTTCCATCTTGATTTTAATAGCGGTGTCGGTTATTATCAATATCAATTGATATGGTTAAAAAAATTAAAAATATTTCAAGCGAAACCCGTCAATTCGGAGTTGTTTTAGAAAACATCGATTCTAAGCTTGATTTGGTCGTTGAAGGAGTGGAGACTATAAATAAAAAAGTTGATAGGCATTACGAAGAATTTCAAGGATTTCGCAAAGAGGCTGATTATAAATTTGAAGCAGTTTTAGATGGACTACACTTAATTCGCAATGAATTAAAAGAGAAAGTTGGGCGAGACGAATTTTTGTCTTTAGAAAAACGGGTAATAAGATTGGAAAAATCCGCTCATAATTAAAAATATGGAATTCGCGATAATTCAAACCGGCGGCAAGCAATACAAGGTTTCCGTCGGCGACAAAATAAAAATAGAAAAAATAAACGTCAAAGAAGGCGCTCGTTTTATTTTTGACAAAGTTCTTTTGGTTTCCAAAGATGACAGCGCGGAAATAGGAGCGCCCTATGTGAAGGACGCCGGTGTTGAGGGAGAAATTTTAAAACAAGCCAGAGATAAAAAGAAAATAGTTTTTAGATATCATTCGAAAACCCGATATAGAAAAAAGAAAGGGCACAGACAGCATTATACGGAAGTAAAAATTACTAAAATTAGCCACTAGCCACTAATTATTAGATTCTCCTTTCCAGCGCTTGCCCCAAAGTTTCTTCATCAGCGAATTCTATTTCTCCTCCGGTGGGAATTCCTCTGCCAAGACGGCTTATTTTTTTAGCGGAACTTTCCATTTCTCTGGTGATTACCGAGGAATTTAAGTCGCCATAGGTTGTCGGATTTATGGCGATAATTATTTCTTCAAGCCCGTCGGAAAATTCTTTTTTTGCCCAGCTTTTTAAGTGATTGAGCCTTAATTTCTGAAAACTTTCCAGAACTCCGGTTTTTTTTATTTCTCCCAAGACAAGATATCTTCCCTTGAATTTTTTAGTTCTTTCTATTGATATTAAGTCGGTTTCTTTTTCCACTATCATAATCGTATTTTTCTGGCGATTTTGGTCTTTACAGATATTGCAAAGATTTTCTTTATTGGAGTGGATAAAAAAACAAACAGAGCAGATTTTTAAAAATTTCAGGTCGGAAACGGCTTTAACGGTCTCTTCTATTTTGGATTTCCCGCCGTTTATAAGCCTAAAAGCCAGTCTTATTGCCTGACGGGTGCCGATAGACGGCAAAGAAGAGAAAACCTCCACAAATTTTTTGATTGAGTCCGGCAACATTGTTGGAATTATAGCAGAACTTTGTTAAAATGAAAAAGTGTTCCCCGTAGAAAATTATTATGAAATTTTTGATCGCGGCCGTATTGTTGATAATTTTAATCGCTTTTTCTTTTCAGGCCTACATTCTTGTAGCGGAAAGAAACGTGCTTAAAGAAAAAGTGGGGGATTTGAATTTCAAGATTGAGAACCTAAATAAAGAAAACGAAAATTTAAAATCAGATATAGAATATTTTTCCCGTCCGGAAAATCTTGAAAAAGAATTAAGGGCAAGATTTAATTACAGGAAACAGGACGAAAAAATGATGATAATCGTTCCATAAATTATGAGAGCAATTATAATAATGGGGCCTCCCGGAGCGGGCAAAGGAACCCAAGCAAATCTTATTTCAAAAAAACTTAATTACTTTCATTTAGACACAGGCGCTTATTTTGAAGAGCTTCTTTACGACCCTTCTTTTAAAAATAACAAAGAGATTCAAAAAGAAAGAAAAATTTTTGAGTTCGGCGGCCTGCTTACGCCGTCGTGGGTTTTAAAAACCGTCAAAGAAAAAATAAAAAATATTGCCAAGGCGAAAATAGGAATTATTTTAAGCGGGTCGCTAAGAACAATTTATGAAACTTTCGGAGATAAATTAAATAAAGGATTATTGGAGGAAATAGACGATAATTACGGCAGAAAAAATATTTTCATATTTGAATTGCGCGTTTTTCCGAAAGATTCCATAAAAAGAAACAGCAATAGAGTTATTTGCTCAAGTTGCGGATTGCCGCTCATGAAAACAAAAAAGTTCAGATTCAAAATAGGGGATGAGTGCCCGTTTTGCGGGGGAAGATTAAAGGGAAGAACTCTTGATAACGTTAAAACAATTAAAAACAGATTAAAAGAATATAGTTTAAGAACCGAGCCGATAATCGCCGCGATGAAGAAAAAAAACTATAAAGTTGTTAAAATAGACGGCAGACCAAAACCATTTACGGTTAACAAAAAGATTCTTTCTTATATTTTATGATTCGCATATATTCCGCTTCAGAGATTGAAAAAATAAGAGCTTCCGGAAAAATTCTTTCTAAAATATTAAAATCTTTGAAAAAAGAAATAAAAATCGGCGTGGAACTCAATTATCTGGACGAGCTGGCTTATAAAATGACAAAAGGAAATGGAGCCGAGCCGGCTTTTTTAGGCTATCGGCCCGGCGGCGCGAAATACGCTTACGGCGCCAGTATTTGCGCTTCGGTTAATAACGTAATAGTTCACGGATTGCCGTCCAGCTACAGAATCAAATCAGGAGACGTTTTAAAAATAGATTTTGGAGTAAAATATAAAGGTTTTTATTCCGACTCGGCGTTTACGATTATTGTCGGAAAAAGCAATAAGGAATCAAAAAATCTTGTTCTAGCCACAAAAAAATCTTTGGAAGAAGGGATAAAACAAGCAAAACCCGGAAATCGTTTGGGGGACATAGGCTGGGCGATAGAAAGAATCGCCAAAAAATACGGATTAAAAGTTGTTAAAGGATTGACCGGGCATGGCGTAGGACTTAATCTTCATGAAGAACCGAATGTTTATAATTTCGGAGAAAAAGGAAGGGGGCCTAAATTAAAGCCCGGAATGGTTTTGGCGATAGAGCCGATGTTCGCGATAGGCACCGAAGAAATAATACAAAAGCCCGATGAAAGCTGGGCAACAATTGACGGCAGTTTATCCGCTCATTTTGAGCATACGGTAGTAATAACGGAAAAAGGAAATATGGTTGTTACTAAATAAATAATTCATGTATTGACTGCGCCGTAATTAATCATTAAAATTGCTCAATACTAAATTAAATGAAACCATATCTTTCCGTAATAATACCGGCTTATAACGAGGCTAAAAGACTGCCCATTACGCTGATAGACATAGATAGTAATCTTTCTAAAAGCGATTATTCTTATGAAATAATAGTCGTTAATGACGGTTCAAAAGACGCGACTTCAGAGGTGGCGGAAAGATTTTCTCATTTAATAAAAAATTTAAGAGTCATTAATAATAAAGAGAATCACGGCAAAGGATGGGTTGTCGGGCAGGGGATGCTTGAAGCGCGCGGGGAGATAAGACTTTTTACCGATGCCGATAATTCAACCTCAATAGACCAGTTCAGCAAAATGGTTCCTTACTTCAAAGAAGGCTATGAAGTTGTTATCGCCTCAAGAGACATAAAGGGGGCGAAACTTGTTCCGCCTCAACCGTGGTATAAAGTATTAGTCGGCAATATGGGAAATTTAATAATCCAAATTTTTTTATTGCCCGGAATATGGGACACGCAATGCGGTTTTAAGGCTTTTACCGAAGAGTCGGCCAAAAATATTTTTTCGAAATTGAAAATAAATAAATGGGGATTTGACGTGGAAGCTTTGGCATTGGCAAAAAAAATAGGATATAAGATAAAAGAAATTCCGGTTACTTGGGTCAATGACCCATTTTCTCACGTAAAAGCCCTGGCTTATTTACAGGTTTTACTCGAAGTGATTAAAATTAAGTGGTGGTTGATAACCGACAAGTATAAATTGACCGCTAATCGCTAGCGGTTAGCAACCATAATCAAAATGAAACACTATCTTACAAAAGAAAAATTAAAAGAATTAAAAGACGAACTTGAAAGGTTTAAAAAAGTGGTTCGTATTGAAATCGCCGAGCGTCTTAGGCGCGCTAAAGAATACGGAGATTTATCGGAAAATTCAGAATACATTGAAGCCAAAGAGGCGAAAGCGAAGCTTGAGTCGCAAATTTTTGAACTTGAAGAAATAATAAGAAATTCGGTAATAATAAAAAAAGCTCTCGGTAAAGAAAACGTGGCGATAGGGTCAACCGTTGAAATTGAAAAAAACGGAAAACATTTTAAATACACCATAGTCGGGTCAAGCGAGACAAAGCCCGAAGCAAATTTAATTTCAAATGAATCTCCTTTAGGAAGAGCCCTTCTCGGGAAAAAAGCGGGCGATACGGTGGAAATTAACATTCCCAAAGGAACCGTTAAATATAAAATCGTCAAAATAGAATAAAGCTTAAATGTTTTGGGCTGATCAACTGGTTAAAGAAATAGAAGTTAAATATAAGGACAAAATAAATTTTAAAAAAGCCCTTATAATCAGGGACGAAAAAACAGCTTCCGGAAGAATTCATGTCGGGTCTTTAAGGGGCGTTGCCATTCACGGATTAATATCGGAAATTTTAGAAGAAAACGGAATAAATAACGAGTTTCTTTATGAAATAAACGATTTTGACATAATGGATAATGTTCCGGCGTATCTTGATAAAGAAAGATTTTCTCCTTTTTTAGGAAAGCTGTTATGTTTTGTTCCTTCGCCGGACGGAAACGCCAAAAATTACGCTGAATACTTCGCCGAAGAATTCATAAATGTAATAAAAAAAACGGGCTTTAAGCTTAAGTATTATCGTTCCAGTGATTTATATAAATCCGGGAAATATAATGAAGCGATAAAAATCACCATTAAGAACGCTGATAAAATTAGGGAAATTTATAAGAGAATTTCCGGAGCGGAAAAAGAATTAGGCTGGCTTCCTATTCAAATCATCTGCGAAAAATGCGGAAAATTAAGCACGACAAAAGCGACTTCTTTTGACGGTGAAAGGGTAAAATACGTCTGCGAGAAAAATTTTGTTGAATGGACTAACGGTTGCGGGCACAGGGGAGAAATTTCTCCGTTTGACGGAAATTCAAAACTTCCATGGAAAGTTGAATGGGCCGCGAAATTTTCCGTTCTCGGTATTGATATTGAGGGCGCCGGCAAGGACCATTCCACAAAAGGAGGAGCAAGAGAGGTGGCAGACGCCATATCAAGGGAGATTTTTAATCACGAGCCGCCGTTTAATATTCCTTATGAATTTTTTCATATAGCCGGAAAAAAAATGTCTTCTTCAAAAGGAATCGGAGTTTCTTTAAAAGAAATATCCGATTTGCTTCAGCCGGAAATTTTAAGATTTTTAATGATAAATAAAGAGCCAAAAAGAGTGATTGATTTTGTTCCGGACGGCGACACCGTTCCGGTGCTCTATGATTCTTATGACGAAATGGCCGGACATTATTTTGAAAATATCAAAGACGATTACGCCAGAATTTTCTTTTTGTCCCATGGGCCGTTAGAGAGAAAAAGAATAGAAAAACGGTTTTTGCCGAGATTTCTCCAAATTTCCTTTCTTGTTCAAATGCCGCATATTGATACGAATAAAGAGATAGAAAAAATTAAAAACGATAAATTGACAGATTTAGACAAAGAAGAAATTGAAAAAAGAACTTATTACGCCGATTATTGGATTAAAAATTACGCCCCTGAAAAATATAAATATCAACTTCAGGAAAATATTCCGGAGACGGCTAAAAAATTAAACGTTCATCAGAAAGAAGCGTTAAGATTAATTCTTGATTATATTAAATCTCAAAATATTTTGGACGGCAAACTTCTTCACGAAAAAATTCACGAAATAAAAGAAAGTTCTGATATAAAACCGCAGGAGATTTTTAGCGCGATTTACGCGAGTTTTCTTAATAAAGAAAACGGCCCGAAAGCGGGTTGGTTTTTAAGCGTTTTAAATAGAGATTTTCTTGAAAAAAGGCTGGAAGAAGTCATAAAATAAGACGTAAGGGCAATAATCAAACAAACCCAAAATCCTTTCTTCAATCCGCTCACGGCCGCCATTTTTTACGAAAATGGTGAGACTGTCCGTCAGCTGACGGATTAAGATTTCAGAGCTTAGCTTTGTGGGAAAAGATTTATTTTGTTAATATGTAAATATATGCTGGATATTAATTTAATTCGCCAAAATCCCGACAAGGTTAAGAAAGGCATAACCTCTAAAAATTTCAATCCGTCTTTAGTTGATGATTTTTTAATTTTGGACGAAGAGTGGAAAAAATTAGTAAAAAATACTGACGACCTAAGGGCGGAGCAAAAAAAACTTTCAACGGAAAGAAAAATAGAAGAAGCAAAAAATTTAAAATCAAAAATCCAGGGATTAGAAGAAAAAATAAAAATAATTGAGCCGGACAGAAACGCCCTAATCAATAAATTTCCCAATCTTCCTTCCGAAGACGCGCTCATTGGAAAAGACGAAAATGAAAATAAAATTTTAAGAGAAGCGGGCGTCAAGCCGGAATTTAATTTTAAAATAAGAGATTATTTGGAAATTTCAAAAGAGTTGGATTTAATAGACATCGGAAAGGCCTCGGCCGTTGCCGGAAGCAGGTTTGGTTATATAAAAAATGAAGCGGTTATTCTTGAATTCGCTTTAGTAAGATTCGCCCTTGATAATTTAATTCCCGAAGGGTTTATTCCTGTTATTCCGCCGGTTATGATAAGACCGGAAGTATTTGAAGGAATGGGAAGATTGGCCGGAAATCAGGAGGAAGAAAGATATTATTTGCCTAAAGACAACCTTTATCTTATTGGAAGTTCGGAGCACACGATGGGCCCGATTCATATGGACGATGTTTTGAATAAAAAAGACTTGCCAAAGCGTTATGTCGCTTTTTCCACATGTTTTAGAAGAGAAGCCGGTTCTTACGGAAAAGACACCAGAGGAATTTTAAGAGTTCATCAATTTGATAAAGTTGAGATGTTTTCTTTTTCCTGTCCGGAAGAGTCGGAAAAAGAACATAAGTTTTTATTATCAATTCAGGAAAAAATTATGAGCGATTTGAAATTGCCTTACAGGGTTGTTGAAATATGCGCCGGCGATATGGGCTTTACCGATGCCAAGCAATACGATATTGAAACCTGGATTCCTTCGGAGAATAAATATCGGGAAACTCACTCTTGTTCAAATACCACGGATTTTCAGGCAAGAGGAATAAACGCCAAGTATAAAGACGGCAAAACCAACGAAACAAAATTTCTTCATATGTTGAACGCCACGGGATTTGCCATCGGAAGAACGCTTATAGCCATTATTGAAAATTATCAACAGGAAGACGGTTCGATTTTAATCCCCGAAGTTCTTAAAAAATATACCGGTTTTGAAAAAATATGGAAAAAGAAAG
>CAYIEP010000024.1:0-4707 GCA_964362515.1 uncultured Candidatus Saccharibacteria bacterium
GCCGCGCACAGCGCGGCTCGCCAAGCGCAGGTTCGAGCCAAAGATTTCTTTGGCAGCAACCTTCTTCTCTTGAAGGTTGCTATCCCTTGCGATTTTGACGAGGGTTATAGCGACTTTTATCCAGTTTTGAAAGGGTTCGAGCCAATCATTCTGCTTTTGTTCAATCCGTGCCATTTTCTCCTCCAGCGACTTCTTTTCGGACAATTTGATTGTGGTGGAATTATACAACTCTGCTCGAACATTTTTTGAACGGCAACAGAAATTAATCCCACGTCTCCGCCTGCCAAATACGGCGGCGCAAAATAAATTATTTTGCTTTTAATCGTAAGGAATTTAAAACAACCGAAATTGAAGAAAAGGCCATTGCGACGGCGGCAAAAACGGGATTAAGTAAAATTCCGAAAAATGGATAAAGCGCGCCGGCCGCCACCGGAATAAAAGCGATATTATAGAAAAACGCCCAAAAAAGATTTTGCTTGACGATTCGCAGAGTTCTTCGCGACAAATTAAAAAGTTCGGCGATAAGATTAAGGTCGCCGCGCATTAGCGTTATACCGGCCGACTCCATCGCCACATCGGTTCCTTCCCCTATGGCAATTCCAAGGTCCGACTGCGCCAAAGCCGGCGCGTCATTGATACCATCGCCGACCATCGCCACTTTTCTTCCTTGTTTTTGAAATTCTTGAACTTTTGCGACTTTATTTTGAGGCAAAACCTGCGCCATTATATTTTCAATTCCCGCTTGTTTGCCAATCGCTTGAGCGGTTCTTTTGTTGTCGCCGGTAATCATCCAAATTTCTAAACCATCTTCCTTTAATTTTTTAACCGCTTCTTTGGCTTCCGGTTTTAAAATATCGGCAACGGCAATAAGCCCCGCTATCTCAAATTTGTCTCTTCGATGGCCTAAGGGTTCCTCGGGACCTCGAACGACTTGAGCTTGTCGAAGAACTAAAATCATTACGGTTTTTCCGTCATTTTCAAGTTTCTGAATTTCCAACTCCATTTTTCTTCCGCCGGGGACGGATCCGCCTTCGGCGGATATATCCAAATCCAAAACTTTTAACATTTCACGATTGCCTAAAACGGCTTGAATTTTTTGGCCGTTGATTAAAAGATTTCCTTTAATGCCCTTCCCCGGTACCGCCTCAAAATCAAAGATTTCAAAAAGCTCAACTTTTTTTTCTTTGGCTTTTTCAATAACTGCTTTCCCCAGGGGATGTTCTGACCTTTGCTCTAAACTTGCGGCGACTTTCAAAATATAATCGTCAATTTGCTCTCCAATGGATAAAATATCCGTTACGGCCGGTTTTCCTTGAGTTAAAGTTCCGGTTTTATCTAAAATTACGACATTAATCTTGCGCGCGATTTCCAGCGCCGCCGCTTCACGAATTAAAATTCCTCTTTCCGCTCCTTTGCCGATTCCCACCATCATTGCCATTGGCGTTGCCAAACCTAAGGCGCAAGGGCAAGCAATAATAAGCACTGCCACGAAATTGACCAGAGCGAACGTAAGCGCCGACCCTTCGGCTTCGCCTAAGATAAAAGCCGAGCCCCAAATTGACCAAATAACAAATGTCAAAATCGCCGTTCCGATTACTGCCGGGACAAAATAGCCGGAAATTATATCAGCTAAGCGTTGAATCGGCGCTTTTGACCCCTGGGCCTGTTCAACCATTTTAATAATTTGGGCAAGCATTGTTTCTTTGCCGATTCGCGTCGCCCTAAACTTAAAAGAGCCTACTTGATTAATGGTGGCGCCGATCACTTTTGCTCCCGGCTCTTTTGAAATCGGCATACTTTCGCCCGTCACCATTGATTCATCAACATCAGAATGACCCTCAATCACTTCGCCATCAACCGGAATTTTTTCCCCGGGACGAACAATAATAATGTCGCCGACTTTTACTTCTTCGATTGGAATTTCTTGTTCTTTGCCATCGCGGATAACTCGGCCGGTCTTTGTTGAAAGCTTCATTAGTTTTTTAATCGCTTCCGATGCCCGGCCTTTTGCCAAAAGCTCAAGGTAACGACCAAGTAAAATTAAAGTGATAATAATGGCGGAAGTGTCAAAATAAATTCCCGGTTCTACTCCGCCGCGGCTGAAAAAGTTTCCAAAAAAAGTTACGGCGGCGCTGTAAAAATAAGCGGCCAAAGTTCCAATCGCAATCAGAGTATTCATATCGGCGGTTCGGTACTTGAAAAGAATTTTGAGACCGCTATAAAATCTCCAACCAACCCAAAATTGAACTGGCGTAGTCAGAATCAATAAAACAAAATAATTTTGGAAGATTTTAGGAACAAATGAAAACCATTCCGGAAAACTGCCAAGAAAAATTATTGCCGAAAGAATCGCGCCGACCAGTATTTTCTTTTTTAAGACGAATAATTCCTTTTCTCTTTCTTGTTTTTCCTGTTCTAAAAAATCCCGCGCTTCGGAAGTTTCCCGAATCGTTTTGTATCCGGCATCGTTAATCACTTTTTCAATCTCCTCTTCGTTAACTTTTTGCGGATTAAAAACCGCTTTCGCTCGAGCGTTATTATAATCAACTTCCACTTTCTCAATCCCCGGCAAAGTTTTTATCGCTTTCTCAACGACCATGGCGCAGTGAGACGAATCCATACCAATGACTTTTAGGGCCAGAGATTCTTTGTTTGATTTTTCAGCTATTGTCGAGTCCATAATTATTTCTTTATATATTTTTATTATACTCCATATTTGAAAAAATAATTATTTTTTGTTATCTTTACTATGTAATTTAATAAGCCGCGGTAGCTCAGTGGTAGAGCGAAGGTTTGAAGAACCTTGCGTCGGGGGTTCAATTCCCTCCCGCGGCACACACATAATAAAACCCCCGAGCTTAGCTCGGGGGTTTTATTGAAACTACTCAAATCTGACTTTTAATTTTTTTGTTTTGGCTTTATTGATTTTCGGAAGCGTAATTCTTAAAACTCCGTTTTTTAAAGAAGCTTGAGCTCTGTCCGGGTCTATTTCTTGCGGCAAAATCACCGAACGCGAAAATTTTCCCCAAAAACATTCTTGATATAGATAATCCTCCGTTCTTATTTTTTCGTCTTTTTCTCTTTTGCCCCTTACGGTAACGGAATCGGAAGTAATGGAAATATCAACATCGTCCGGATTAACCCCGGCAATAGTGGATTCAATTACAAAAGAAGACGGCGTTTGATAAACGTCTATTCCTAATTGCCCTTCGGCCTCTTCAAAAATTTCTTTTTCGAAATTCTCGGATTTTTCCGGCGCGGAATTTTTTTGGCCGTTTGAATTAGAATTCTGATTGTTTGTTTTTATCGGCGCCGCTTCCGGTTTATATTCTATCCCGCTGACGCCGGCCAATTTTTCAAAAAAACTTTTTGTTTCTTTATCCATATGTTTTTAATCCTCGTCTTTTATTCTTTCGAAATCGGCGAAAATAAAAAATCCCATTAAAACCAAAAACACCGCGGGATAAATTAATTTCTCCTCAAAAGTAATTATAAGATAATTAAAAATACCATGCAAGACCGTTGAATAAATTATTCCCCGGAAAATTTTGCTTTTAGCCCAGTAATAACCGAGAAGCCCGGAACTAAGAGCGTGGAGAAGCGTGGCGCCGACAAATCGAAGAATTGTTATTCCTATCGCGTCGGATAAATCATTCGCCCCGAAAACAGAAGCGATATTCTCAACCATCGCGAAACCCAAAGCGGAAACGACCATATAAATCATCGCGTCAATCGGCTCGTCGAAAAACCTACTTTTCTTAACAATCAAATAAGCCGCCAAAAATTTTAGAATTTCTTCAATCGCCGCCGAGACTACAAGAAAGACAAAACCATAATCTTCAAAACCGAAAATATTAATCGCTTCTTTGGAAAAAACTTGGAAATAAAACGCCGGTATTGTGGCAAACGCTCCAGCCAAAAATACCTTAAAAATCATCCTTTTAGGCTCCGGATGCGAATCTTCTTTTAAGAAAAAGAAAAGCCACGCCAAAGAAGGAAGAACGCCCAAAGCAATAAGAAAAAGGGTTACCATTTTTCAACTATTAATAATTTTTTATCGCCCGATTTTTCGGCGTAAGGCAAATAAGACCAAATTTCTTCCGTAATAAACGGCATAAACGGATGAAGAAGCTTTAGGTTTGTTTTCAAAATTTCCAATAAAACATATCGCGCTCTTTCTTGTTCTTTTTTGTCTTCTCCGTTAAGCCTTGATTTTGATTCTTCTATGATTTTATCGGCAAAAGTATGCCAAAAATAATGATACAATTTTTCGGCGACCGAATAAAATTTAAAAGAATCCATAAGTTTAGTAATTTCATTCTCTAGTTTTTTAAGATTTTTCAAATGTTTTTTATCTTTCGCGGTTAATTGAGGCTTTATCTTAAAATCTAAGTCTTTTGAATTAATTAATACAAATCTTGACGCGTTCCAAATCTTATTGGCGAAATTTCTGTATCCTTTAATTTTTTCTTCGTAAATTATCGGGTCGTTGCCGGGAGTGTTTCCGACGACTAAGGCCATTCTTAAAGAATCGGCTCCATAAATATCTATTACGCCCAACGGGTCTATGACGTTTCCTTTTGATTTGCTCATTTTTTGCCTTTCCTTGTCTCTTACTAAACCGTGAAGATAAATTATTTTAAACGGCGGCCTGCCGGTAACATAAAGCCCCAGCATAATCATTCTGGCTACCCAGAAAAAAAGAAT
>CAYIEP010000024.1:4717-8316 GCA_964362515.1 uncultured Candidatus Saccharibacteria bacterium
ACTGGAGTTCAGACGTGTGCTCTTCCGATCTGGCGGTTTCCATAACGTCGGTCGGGTAAAAATTCTTAAAATCATTTTTTTTTGTTGTCATTAAGGTAGCGAACGGCCACTGGCCCGAAGAAAACCAAGTATCAAAAACATCATTGGTGTTTTTATCCGGAATTTTTATTCCCCAAATAATCTGTCTGGAAATATTCCAATCCCTTAAATTTTTCATCCAGTGAAAAAATATTTTTTCAAATCTTTTCGGGACAAATTTGATTTTTCCGGACTTCACCGCGTCAACGCCCAAATCCCTTAGAGATTTGCCGCCGGATTTCGGCTTTTCGGTCATTTTAATAAACCATTGATTGGATAAAATAATCGGTTCAATAACCGAACCGCATTTATAACAAACCGCCACATTGTGCTTATAATTATTATCTGTTTTAGAAGAATCGATTAATTCTTCTTTTATCATATCTTCGATTATTTTTATTCTTGCTTCGGCGACTTTCATTCCTTGATAAGGGCCGGTTAAATCATTTAACTTTCCGTATTTATCAATTACCGCTTTGGGCCCGGGAATTTCATTTTTATGCCTTTGCCATATTTCAAAATCGGCCGGGTCATGAGCCGGAGTTACTTTAACGACGCCGGTGCCGAATTTCATATCCACCGCTTCATCGGCAATCACTTTTATTTTTGCCGAACCAAGCAGGGTTTTAATTTCTATTTCTCCGCCTATATAGTTTTTATAACGCTTGTCTTTAGGATTAACCGCCACCGCCGTATCGCCGAATTTAGTTTCCGGTCTGACCGTCGCTAATTCAAGCGGACCGTATTTTATATAAACCAACGGGTCGGTTCTTTCCGTATATTTTACTTCCACATCGGACAAAGAAGTCTGGTGTTTTACGCACCAATTGACAATCCGCTCTCCTTGATAAATTAGACCGTCTTTTTTTAATTTTTCAAAAGTTTCATAAACGATTTTTATTATTTCCTTATCAAGTGTAAATTTTTCTCTGGACCAGTCGCAAGACGCCCCTAATTTTCTAAGCTGATTTTCCATAATTTTCTTGTTGCGCTGGGTGAAATCCCACATCTCCCGCCAAAGTTGACTTTCCGGAATTTGAAATCTGTTTCTTCCTTCTTTCTCAAGTTTCTTGTCAAAAACCACCTGCGTTTCAAATCCGGCGTGGTCGGCTCCGGGAAGCCATAACGCTTTCTCCCCTTTCATTCTGTGATAACGAATCATTATATCTTGAAGAGTCGCGAAAACCGCGTGCCCTATATGAAGGCTGCCGTTGGCGTTCGGCGGAGGCATTATAATAGTGAAGTTTTTTTTTCTTTTCCCGGGCAGATTATCCGGATTAAAATATCCGGAATTTTCCCAAATTTTATAAATTTTGTCTTCAACCGATTTATGGTCGTACGGCTTATCGAATTGCTTCAACATATATTTTTGTTTTATCGGGATTTATCGCTTCTAAATCAAAAACCGCGGTAGAGGTCGCGCTTTTAATATAAAAATTCTTGGAAAGAATTATTTTAAATTGTCTTTCTTCAAAAGCGGGGATGTTTTCCAACTCCGTCTTTGAAGCGGCGCTCATTACGCCCGCGGAATTAAAAATAAAAGCCAAAACCTTAACCTTGGAAACATTGAAGGTGTTTGTGTTTGATAAAAAACCGGAAACGCTTACGCCGAGATCGCCGTCTTCTTTTTCCGTTTTTAATTTTCTTATTTGAATTGACGGTTTAAAAAATTCGGAAACCGGCCTCCAATTAATTTCGCTGAAAGATATTTTTATTTCCCTTATTTGTTTGTTGTTTATATCAGCCGTTTCAAAAATATTTTTTATTTCGCCCGCGTAAATGAAAGAGTTCTTTTCCACGTTTTTTATTTTTCCCGCATCGGAATAAATATCAATCGCGTAAATAAAATTATCCGTTCCGTAATTTGGATTCGGATTTTCTATCTCCGCCACAATAACCGACTTATCTCCCAAGGGAAAATGCTTGACGAAAGAAACATTAAACGGCTTTAAAGTTTTTATCTCACAGCTTCGGCACGAGCCGCCGCAGTCAATCCCGATTTCATCTTGATTTTTTTTGTTGTCAAAACAAGTCGGTTCGGGCTTAAACCAAATAAAATAAATTCCGAAAACAACGAAAGAAAATACAATGAGATAGATTAATCCGTAAATTAACTGCCTGGCGTTTCTTTTTTCTATCATTTAAATAATCATATCAAAAAAAGCAGAAACAAAAAATCCCCTCTTTAACGGGATTTTTTGTTTTCTCCAATAGATTCCCGGCGAATCCTACTTTCCCATCCGCCGAAGCAGAAAGTATCATCGGAAACGCGCGCTTTCACTTCTCTGTTCGGGATGGGAAGAGGTGGTCCACGCGCGGTTAAATCACCAGGAAACTATTGGAGAAAATTGCCGAACTTTCAAATTTCAAAAGAATAAAATTAAAGATAATTTTATATGACTTATTAGTACTTCTTGGCTTAAATCCTTACGGACCTTACACCTAAAGCCTATCAACGTGGTGATCTTCCACGAGTCTAAGACGCCTAATCTTGGGATGGGCTTCGCGCTTATATGCTTTCAGCGCTTATCCCGACCGAACATAGCTACCCGGCGCTTCAGTTGGTACCAAAGCCGGTAGACCAGAGGTTCGTTCATCCCGGTCCTCTCGTCGCTTTATAAATACTGCCGATGCAGTAATTACTTCCCCCTATTTCTAGGAGCGCAGACTATATCTTCACCCATCCGATTGTAATCGGAGTCGGGTGTTGGCGTATTACCCGCGCGACCCTGTCAGTGGCACTGACCTTCCGGTATCGCACAAGTCTGTCTCGAAAAATCGAGACTAAGTCGTTACGGGGTCAAACCTAAAACTTTTCGCAGTTCTGTCTTGGTTCTCTTTCTCTTGGTTACATAATTTTCTTTTTGTATACCAAACATGATTTGAACCAATTTATTCAGATCTGCTTTATCTAATTTACTAAACGTCTTGCTTTGCAAGATAGTTAATGCATCTAAGAGATGCTTAGCTTGGATTGCCTTGAATTTGATGTATGGTGACAAATCAGAAATTATCTTTCTAACCTGACCATAGCCATTGATGCGTAGTTCTGTCATGCCATCGTTTCTTTTTGATATATAACCAATTCCCAATACATCTTTGATCCATTTTAACGGTTCATCGTGTCTTGAATCCTGGTAGAAACAAATGGTCGGCACAAATCTAATGTGCGAATTGCCATCGCTACGCTTCTTAAGCTGAAGCATTAAGCTTCCATCTCCATCTAGAAACCCAGCTATGTAAGCTAAATCGTTTTTAGATCGACTTCCCACGGTATTATCTTAATTGGTTTATTGGTCCTCAAGCAATTATAACATAATTCGGACCGAATTATACATTACAATCTCGGAGCAATAACCTTAGTGAAGACTCCACCGTTATTAGCCAAATTGTCATCCTGTATTACTACAAGAAGTAGCATGGGGCTTATTAAGCCCTACTAGGGACGACTTCCTTCAAGTGTTATACGCCTGCAGCAGATAGAGACCAACCTGTCTCACGACGGTTTGAACCCAGCTCAC
>CAYIEP010000025.1:0-8174 GCA_964362515.1 uncultured Candidatus Saccharibacteria bacterium
TAACGCTTTTAAGCAAAATTAAATAATGATATACTTTAATAAAATGAGCGTTTTTAATAAATTTGTCTATTTTTTATTACTGGTTATTGTGGCCGGGGGAATTATGTTTTTGGGTTATTCGGCCAGGGCCCAATCAACGCCCCAATTTCTTGTAAGCTGGCAGGCGGAAAGCCTGGTTCCTTTTTGGTACAAAGGGAAAACAATGCCGGCCGGAGGAAACGCGACGGAAGTGAGATTTGAGCTTATTGACGGAGGCAGAATCGCCGATATAAGTAATTTAGCAGTTCGCTGGTATATTAACGACAAACTTGTAATAAATGAAAACAAAGGTTTGGGAATAAAGTCTTTAATATTTAATAATCCCGATTTCGGGGGTCAGGAAACGGAGGTAAGAATTTTAATAGTCGGCTATAAGGGAATATCCCAGACAGATAAATTGATAACCATTCCCATTACCGGACAGGAGGTAGTCATTAATAATCAAAGATTGGGAAGAAATCTTAAAACCGGAGAAAATAAATTTGAAGCGATTCCGTTTTTCTTCAGCGCGAAAAACGAAAACAACCTTTCGGCCAAATGGTTGGCAAACGGAAGCGAAAGTTCCGGAGTGTCGGATAGCCCATTTGAACTTAACTTGAATATCGAGTCGAATTCTTTGCCCGGAACAAAAATAAACCTTTCCGTATTGGTGAAAAATCTGTTAAAAGAAATTGAATTTGCCAACGAATCCATTCAGTTGGAAATACAATGATGATTTTTAAATCAAAAATAAAAATATTCCCGATTTTACCGCTAGCCATTTTATTTTTGGTTATGTTTTATTCCGTTAATGTCATTCAGGCGGCTCCGACCCCTTCGACGATAAATTTATCTTATCCTTGGAGTGAGGAAAAAACTCCGGCCGGATTAGTCAATAGATTTTATGATATCGCTTTAGGCTTGGGCGGAGTGGCCGCTTTCGGCGTTTTAATTTACGGAGCGATTCTTTATTCTTTATCGGGAGCGGTTGCCAGCCAGCAAGAAGCGAAAGATTGGATTTGGGGGGCGATTTGGGGATTAATACTTTTATTGTCCGCTTTTCTGATTCTTAAAACCATTAACCCCGACCTTGTTAAGTTAAGCACTACGATAATACCGTCGTCTTACGGTTCCGTGCCGCCCAGTGTCCCTCTTGGTCCTACTTATACCGACAAAGAAGCCAGAGAGATTTTAGCCGCAAATGGCATAGGAATAAATAAGAATAATTGTTCTACCGCGACCCAGACCGACTGCACCAGTTTCGAAAGAATACCAAAAAAAGCGATTGATGAATTAATAGCGATGAAAAACTCCTGTGGTTGTCCATTAACCGTAACGGGAGCGACCGAAGCCGGCCATTGGCCCCATGGTCCGGGACAGCCGGTAATGGATATTAGAAATTCAACCTCTTTTGATAACTGGATTTTAGCCAATAGCAAGCCGATTCCCGGGAAAAATAATTGGTATGCCAGCAATGACGGGAAAATTCAATTTTATGATGAAAGAAATAAGGCGGGAGTTTTGCCTCATTGGCATACGGTTTATAAAGTATAATTAAATTTATGAAAAGAATATTAATCATAATCGGAATTATCATAGCGCTTTTGGCGGTTTTAATCGGCATTTATTTTGCCTGGAAGAATTCCAAGGCCGTTTTGGGTCCGTCAACAAAAGAAACATCTCCAAATGATATTCCCGTAATCGGCGATTCAAACGCTTTTCCGGAAGCTTCTCAAGGCGCGGCTAACCAAATTGCTAACGAACAAGTTAATAAAAATAAATTAAAAGTTTTAAGCGATTATCCGGTTCTGGGTTATTCCACGGTTGGAGCGACCAGTTCGCCCGACCCGATTATTTTTTACGTTAATAATCTCGGCCAAGTTTTGAAGTTAATCGAAAATCAGGAAGACGAAATTATTTCTCAAGACACCATAGAAAATGTCAATTGGGTTAAGTCCGGCGCGGAAGGAAAAGTGTTTTTAGTTAAGTTCGGCGGAGCGAAAAATCCCCAATTTAAAATTTTTGACGTGGAGAAAAAAATCTGGCAGCAAATAGACGACGCGGTCGCCGCCGATTTTTCCCCGACAAACCCAAAAATAGCCTACTTGAAGAATAACGGAGATTTGATAATTAAAGACTTATTCGGCTCAAAACCAAAAACAACAAAAGTTATTTCAATCAATCAAAAAGATTTTGAAATAAATTGGACAACTGATAATCAAATACTTCTGGCTTCCAAGCCTTCTTATTTGGTATTGGGAGAAATATGGAGAATTGATATAAAAAATAAAACAATTAATTTATTGGATTCCGGAAACGGACTGATAATTAATTGGTCTAAGGATGGAAAATTGGGGATAAGTTTTTCTTCTTTAAATAACGGAAAACAGCTTGGCATTAAATTAATCGACGATAAGGGGATTGCCAAGGCCGATTTAGATTTTTTCACATTGCCCGATAAATGTTTTATCAGCCAGCCGAAAATTTATTGCGGCGTTCCCCAGACCAATAATGTCATTAGAGCGCCGATTTTGCCGGACGATTACCTTAAAAAAGCCGTTTATTTCAGCGATTTTATTTACCAAATAGACACTAATGAGAATTCTTTTGAGCCTGTTTTAACGGGGACCGATCAGCCGTTAGACATTAATAGTCCGCGTATTTTCGGCGACCAATTGTTCTTTATAAATAGATACGACAATAGGCTTTACGGTTTGAAATTTTAATAATGAACGGATTGTTTAAGAGAATTATTTTATACGCCAAATTGCCGGAAATGCAGTTATTTTGGTTTTTATTCCCGATTATTCTGGTTTTATTAATCGTGAGCAAATTTTATTTGCCGACCTTTATTTTTACGGTATTCGCCGGCGTTTTTTTGGCTTTGATAATCTTAATAGTTTTTATCGGCTTGCGTTTAGCAAAGTTGAATATGGAAGTGAAAACGGAAAGAAATCAGTTAAAAAGCATTATCGTTAATTTTAACGACGGGGTAATTGTTTATGACCCGAATTTTAAAATACTTATTTTTAATAAAGCCGCGGAACGAATATTTAATTTGGAAAGCAATGAAATAATCGGACAGATTATTTCTCCCGATAAGATAAAAGAACAGAAATTCAATTTTTTGGCGCAGGTTATTTTTCCTTCTTTGGCGCCGCTTGTCGTAAAACGTTCGGATTCGGGCGTTTATCCGCAGATAACGGATATTTCCCTCGAAAGCCCCAAGGCGGAATTAAGGGTGATTACGGACAGAATAATCGATTCAAACGGCCAATTATTGGGGTTTGTTAAATTAATTCACAATAGAACCAGGGAAATAGAACTAATGAAATCGAAAAATGAATTTATTTCCGTTGCCGCCCATCAATTAAGAACGCCGTTATCGGGGATAAATTGGTTTTTTGAAGAAATATTAAAGGAGAATTTAACAGAAAATCAAAAACAAATGGTTGACCAAGGGGCGGCCGCTATGACAAAAATTTTAAAAACGGTTAACGACTTATTGGACATTTCAAAAATAGAAGAGGGAAAATTCGGATATAAATTTGAAAATATCAACATCATTGAATTCATTGAAGACTTGCTAAGCCAAGTCAATGATTTTATTAAAATATCAAATGTAAAAATTTATTTTGACAAACCCGCGGAACAGTCAATAATTATTTCGATTGACCGGAACAAATTATCAATGGCGTTTTTTAATCTTATTGATAACGCCGCGAGATACAACGTTAAAAACGGAGAAATAAGAATCGGAATAGAAAAAATGAAAGACGAGTCTTATATTTTAATAAAAATAAAAGATACGGGCGTTGGCATACCAAAAGAAGAAATGCCGAAATTATTCGGTAAGTTTTTCAGGGCGGAAAACGCTTCTAAATTCTTTCCGGAGGGAACGGGACTCGGACTTTACATAGTTAAAAATATAATCAAAGGGCATGGCGGCAAAATTTGGGCTGAATCGGAATTAAATCGCGGCAGTACTTTCTATTTTACTTTGCCGACGGACCAAAAACTTATTCCGTCCAGAGAGGTTTTTTACGAAGAAGAATAAAATGCCCGAGCTTCCGGAAGTTCAAACAATAGTAAGCGATCTTAGAAAAAAGATTATTGGGCGCGAGATAACGGGCGTTTGGTTTGACGCGCCGAAAATCATCAAAAAACCGAAAGCTCAAAATCTGGAAAAGATAATCAGAAATCTTAAAGTAATCGATGTTAAAAGAAAAGGGAAAAATATACTTATTTATTTAAGCGGGGGGTTTTTATTATTAGTTCATCAAAAAATGACCGGACATCTACTTTACGGCAAATGGCGAATCGCTAATGGCAAAGCGACTTCTATATTAAAGGGGCCGTTGGAGGAAAAAGTTAATGATTATATTCATTTGATATTTTATCTTGATAATGGGAAACAACTGGCGCTTTCCGATCTTCGGAAATTCGCCAAAGTTCTGTTCGGAGAAAAAGAAGAAATAGAAAATTCTCCGGATTTAAAAAAGCTCGGACCCGATCCGACAAGCGAGAATTTCACATTTAAAGACTTTAAGAATATTTTTAATAATTTAAGCGGAAGAATTAAGCAAGCCTTAATGAATCAAGAAGTAATTTCCGGAATCGGAAACATTTATGCCGATGAAATTCTGTGGTATACAAAGGTTCATCCATTAAGAATAATAAAAGATATCAAAGAAAAAGAATTAAAAAATATTTATAACGCTACTGGAAAAATCCTTAAAAAAGCGATAAAACTAAGAGGCACGTCAATAAGCGATTTTAGAGACACCGCCGGAAAGCCGGGCGCTTACGCCGATATAAGATATGTTTATCGAACAGAGGGGCTCCCCTGTAAGCGATGCGGTGAAGAGATAAAAAGAATTAAAATTGGCGGCAGGTCGGCTCATTACTGCCCTAATTGCCAAAAAATCCATTAAAAATGATAATTTTTCTTTACGGAAAAGATTCATATAGAAGGAAACAGAGGCTTAATATGATAATGAAAGAGTATGTTCTTAAGCATTCAAGATTTTCCTTAGAGGTATTTGATTTGGCCATCGAGGAAGAAATTTTTAGACTGAAAGATTTTTTTTCCCAACAGTCAATGTTTGAGAGCGTAAAAATGGCTGTTTTAAACGATTCTTTCGATTCCGATAAAAAGATTTTAGGAGAAATCTTAAAAAATTATAAAGAAGCCGAAGAGATAACAATTCTTATTTCGGAAAATGACGAGCCGGATAAAGAATTAAATTTTTTATTAGAAGAACCGGTTTTATCGGAAGAATTCGCCGTACTAAAAGGCGATAAATGGCATTTATTTGTAAGAAAAGAAATGAAGCATCTAGGGTTGAGTATTGATAATAAAGCAGTCGATTTTCTTTGCGATTTTTTCAACGGAGACGCTTGGGGAATATCAATGGAATTGGAAAAATTAAGCGTTCTTGGGAACAGCAGAGTCTTAACGGTTGAAGATATAAAAAAAGCCGGCGATTATTTTATTTCAGAAAATATTTTTAATTTTATAAATGCCGTTTTATTTAACGGTGATTTGAAATTGAGAATCGGGTATTTGGAAAAAATATTTTCAAACAAAGAAGAACCGGCAAGAATATTTAATATAATGGCGGGGCAAAGACGATTAAGCGATAAATTATTATCCAAAATGGCGGACTATGACGTTATGATAAAATCCGGAAAAATCGATTACGAAGAAGCCCTTCTTGAATTAGCGATAGGGGATTGAATTTTTGAACAGAGAATTGAATTTTTGAGCAGAGGATTGAATTTTTGAGCGGGCGATGGGAATCGAACCCACGTCTCAACCTTGGAAGGGTCGTGTATTACCACTATACGACGCCCGCCTTCACACTATCTAAATTTAGCAAAATTATTGATTTTTTCAATGTTCGGTGGTAAGTTATAAACTAATGACTAATGATTTATATTATAAAATTCCTCGCCGAGTCAAGATAATACTGATTTTTATCGCGGTAATATTGGCGGCTTATTTCATTTTAAGTTTTTCTTTGGCGGAACCAAAAATAATTCCTCAAGAATTTTTGGCGGCGCGGCGGGAAGCATCGTCTATTTCTCAAGAAATAGTATCGCTTTCCAGTAAATCGCCAGAATCATTAGTTAAAATATCCGAACTTGATAGAAAAGGCGATTACGCAGACGCCCTAATATTAATTACCCAAGAATTGGAAAGAAATAAAATTGCCAGAGATAAAGCCATTGAGCTTTCGCGAAAACTTGAAATTATGGCGAGGAATTTATCTAAGATTTCTCCTTTTTCCGCGGGGCAAATTGCCCTAGAAGCTATTAGTTCGGAAACGGCTTTAATCAGCAGATTAATCAGCTACAACGATTATCTTGTTAAATTGTTGGAAGTTTTAAGAGAAAAATTTCTTAGTAAGGGAGACGGCGACGGGGTTTCCGATCTTATAACAAAAATAAACGAAGAAGTGGATAATATCAACGCGCTTGATAAAAAGTTTGCCGATTTAATGGGCAAATTTGATTTAGATTTTTAATTTATTTAATTGTCGGGCCGCCGGGATTCGAACCCGGACTAAATGCTCCCAAAGCACTCGTGCTACCATTACACTACGGCCCGATAAAAAATGTGGGACATAACCACGCTTTAGAACATAGTCATTATACTATAGCTCGATAAAAATCAGAACACATAATAGTTAATTATGGGGAATATGTTTTCTTATCCGTTGTTCTTTTGGGACCATAACATTTGCGCCAATAAAAATACCGGCATCAACGAAAACATTTTTTTGGATTACAGTATTATTCCCCACAACGGTGCCGAAATTTTTTAAATCAGTATTAACGGGCTTACCTTTTACTTGGGTGATTATTTTATTACTACTTTTTTCGCCTTTAGTTAGCACAATAACTCCTTTACCAATACTCACATTGGCTCCTATAATTGAATCCTTAATAGAAGAATGAATTTTGCAAGATTTAAAAATTATGGAGTTTTTTATATGGATCCCGGCACTAATTTTCGTTCCTTCTTCTATGATTGAATCTTCTATTATAGCGTTCTTCCCTACGAAACAATGCGGACCAATATACGAACGCTTTATCGTTATATTTTTATCAATAGAGATCGTGTTTTCGATTCGTTTATCAAGATTTTTTAGTAACTGGTTTTTAAAATCGAAAAGATGCCATGGATATTTTAAAGTAAGAAGCGGCTGGTTAAGTCTAATAAAAGAGACAGGATATTTTTTTACAAAATAATGAAGAGCAGATTCGAAACTATAATCCTTTATGGGAGTATTTTCTAAATAAGGCATAAAATTACTCGACAGCAAGTAGACGCCCTGCAGTTTAAGATTTAAAGACCCTTCCGTTTTCTTAGGTTTTTCAGTAATAGAAATTACGCGTTGGCCACGAATCGAGGCAATGCCGTAAAGCCACGGTTTATTGGTTTTTGTTAGAGCGAGTACGCCATTGGTTTGCTTGACGCGCGTCATTTTAATGAATACCTTTCCGGCTTCAATCGAATATGGAAATACTACGGCGAAAGTTTTGTCGCGGATTTTGTCCTTTGCCAGAAGTAACGCGCCTCCCATGCCAGTTGCTTGTCCTTGAAGAATAAATTCTACCTCAATATTTAAATGATGGTTTTGTAATTCGGCAGTAAGTCCTTGATTATTATAATCTTTTGGAGAAACAACAATATATATTTTTTTAAAACCAACCCCAGCAAGACCATAAAGCATTCGAAGAATAAGGGATTGGCCACAAAGCCTTAATGCTCCTTTGTGAGTGTCGGTGTTGAGTGGGAAAAATCGAGAGTTTTCTCCTGCGGATAGAACTATCACTGGAATTGATGATAAATTCATGGTTTTTATGTAATATTATAAAATTACAATTTTCCCGATTTCATTTCCGCCGAGCGGAATTTAAAATCGAGGATCCTCGATTTTGTAATGCCGATAATATCAGAAACAAAATCGGGACAAGTTTTTCCCTGCCTGCCGGCAGGCAGGTTTGGTACGCTAAGCGTACCCATATCACGCTTAGCGTGATGGCGGCAACCTCTTTTAATTTCGCTGAATGTAAAACTTGACGGTGTCTGTTTGAAAATATCCGAACGGAACTCTCCGGGCTCGGCGGGCGGAATTCCCCCCACC
>CAYIEP010000026.1:0-8154 GCA_964362515.1 uncultured Candidatus Saccharibacteria bacterium
AATTTATTTTTGCTGCCTTATAGAGCGCATCGACTGCTAATTTCCTATCGTCATTTTCATTTACAGTTGTATGCGGATATTTGTCGAATAATTCGGTGAATGTTTGCGCTGCCAACTCAAATGCGTCCCTTGCATTTTCAGGATCTTTAATGAGAAGATTTTTCTCGCTTTTTCCGCTTATAAACTTGATATTAACAAAGAAGAAATCATAAAAAGGCAAAAAGAGGACGCGTTTTATAAAAATTGGCCGATTAAATTTTTTGCAACGGCGCTTATCGGTTTACTTATAATTTCAATTTACTTCGGCTCTTATCTGCCGTATCAAAAGTCAAAATTAGGAGCTGATAAAATAACTTCATTCTATTCTAACTATTCTTTGGGCAAAGAAATAGGCCTTGATTCACTGGAAAAATCTTTTGACGAGTCTCTTGATTATTATTCGCCGGTCGGCCAAGAAGAACTTGTAATTCGCGTGACGAATATTTTTGAGGAGATAATAAAAATCCTTGATAAAAAAAGCGCTATTTATGTACCGGAAATAGTTGATTATATTGAAAACATAAACAAGCCGATTTTAGAAAAAGAAAAGGCTTTTAATCTTACCAAGATTTTTTTTAATCTGGCGAAAATAAATCACTTTGCTTTTCTAAAGACCGGCGATAAAAAATTTATCGAAACCGCCGAAAATTATTATAAAAAATGCCTTACTGAAAGCCCTCGCCGGCCGCAATGCCTTTACGGGCTTTTCGGCGCTTACTCCATTCAAAAAAACAGAACGACGGACGCCGTTAAAGTCGGCGAAGAAATACTTTCTTATTGGCCAAGCGACGATAGTGTCGGGGCTATTTTAAATTCCATAGATATACCATGACGCGCTTTTTATCTTATAAAATCGTCTATCAGCTTAAGCGCGACTTCTTTGCCTTGAGCCGTTTTGATATTAAAGAAATTTTCAGTATTTTTTATTCGCGAGCTTAATTCGCCATTTTTAAGAGAGTTATTGGTTTTACTGATAAAAATTTTTTCCCATTTTGTGGAGGCCGTGCCTTCCTCTTTTGTCAAGAGTTCCTCAAATATTTTTTCCCCGGGCCTTATTCCGGCAATGACAATGGGAATATCCACATCCGGAGTATAGCCGGAAAGCCTTATAAGTTCTTTGGCTAATTCTATTATTTTAATCGGCCTTCCCATGTCAAGAATAAATATTTCTCCTCCTTTTCCTATGGCGCCGGCTTCCATTACCAAAAGAGCGGCTTCCGGTATTGTCATAAAATATCTAATCATATCGGGATGAGTAACGGTAACTGGTCCGCCGCGTTTTATTTGTTCTTGAAAAAGCGGAATAACGCTTCCTCTGGAGCCTAAAACATTGCCGAATCTTACGGCTAAAAATTTTGTTTTTCCTTCTTCGTTTAAATTTTTTATTATCATTTCCGCCGCTCTTTTGGTTTTGCCCATTACGGAAACGGGTTTTACCGCTTTATCGGTGGAGATAAATACGAATTTCTCAACATTATTTTTCAAAGCCGATTCGGCTAAATAAAAAGTCCCTAAAATATTTGTTTTAATCGCTTCTTCCGGGTGGTTTTCCATTAAAGGAACATGCTTATAGGCCGCGGCGTGAAATATTATTTCCGGTTTTTTTTCCGAGAGCGTAATGTCTATTTTATTTCCATCGGCGATATTGGCGATAACCGGTTCGAATTCGGCATCGGGAAAACTTCTCTTAAGCTCCTGCTCAAGGTCAAAAATTCCGCTTTCATTAAAGTCCAAAAGAATCAGTTTTTTCGGCAAAAACTGGGAAATCTGCCGGCAAATTTCCGAACCGATTGAGCCGGCCGCTCCGGTAACCAGAATTTTTTTTCCGTGAATTAGTTTTTTAATTTCTTCGGTATCCAGTTTTGCCGGATCTCGGCCAAGCAAATCTTCAACACTCACCTCTTTTAAATCCCTGTAAGAAAGCGCCTGGCCGAATAGTTCCGAAAATTCGGGAACGATTTTTATATCGGAAACGCCGGCCTCTCTGGCAATTTGAACGGTTTTTCTGATTTCCCTCATATGGTCTCTTTCAAAGGCGATAATTATGTGTTTTATGCCGTTATCTCTAACAACGGATGGAATGTTTTCTATAAATCCGATTACCGGCGCGCCGTGAATGGATATGCCTTGATTTTGCGGCATTGAATCAATAATCCCGATTATTCTGTAGATATTTTGAGCGCTATGGAGCTGTCTTATTAAATGTTCGCCTTGTCTTCCGGCTCCAACAACTAATGTCGGTTCGCCGATTGGCGGAGCGTAATCTGATTTAAGCTCGCTCCAGATTCTTTTTGAAATCCTTAAAGAACCTATCAATATAAGGCCGATAAGATAAGAAATAAGGACAACCGACCTCGGGAATCCGGAAAAAAATCCGAAAGTATCTCTGTCTATGAAAATTATTATGGCGAAAATCGCGGCAGAATACGTAAGCGCCCGCAAAAGTCTGGTTAATTCTTTTATCCCCACAAAAGACCAGCTGAAAGAATAAAGTCTTCCATAGTGCAAAAACAGCAAATTTAAAAAAGCGAATATTATTAAATAATAAATAAAATTTTGGTAATATTCTTTAGGAATTGAACCATCGAATCTTATTAAAAAAGCCAAAGAAAGAGCGACAAAACTTAAAATAACATCCGCAATTTTTAAAAAAACGGGTTTATTAACCGCGAAAAAATCAACGGCCTTTTTATTTTTTTGAATAAAAGTTTTTAATCGCATTGATTACAAAATCTATTTCTTCATCGTTAAGCTCCGGATACATCGGCAAAGAAATGACTTCTTGGCAGATTTTTTCGGTTTCAATAAGTTCCGAAACGTCTCCGCGGGCATCAACCAACCGCGGTTTTTCATGCCCCAAATTAAGCGCCGGATTTTCAAAAACCGGTTCTTTGTATGTCGGGCTTGCCCAAGAAATAAGGGTTTCAACGCCGGTTTCGTCAAGATATTTTTTCAGCTCGTCGCGTTTTTCGGCGCGAATAACATAATTAGTATAAATATCGTCAAAGCGATTGTCTTCAAAATAAGGGACAGAGACTTCTTTTATATTTCCGAGTCCTTTGTCGTATTTTTCGGCTATTTCTTTTCTTCTTTTTAGCCATTGCGGGAAGTATTTGAATTTAACGCTTAAAAGAGCGGCATGAAGATTATCCATCAAAAGATTGTGGCTGTGGTAATAAAATTTTCTGGTTTCCCTGTCTTCTCCGTTATAGCGCATAAATCTAAGCCTGTCGGCGATCTCCGGATTATTAGTGGTAATCATTCCGTTATTGCCCCAACCGCCGAGCGTTTTTGCCCAATAAAGACTGAAGGCGCCAGCTTCTCCAAAAGAACCGGCCATTCGCCATCCGCCCTTGGCGGAGGAGGAACCATCGTCATTTTTCATCCGCATTTTTGCTCCCAACGCTTGAGCCGCGTCTTCTATTACCATAAGCCCCTTTCTTTTGGCAATATCCATAATTATTTCCATATCGCAAAGACGGCCGTTTAAATGGACCGGTTCAATGGCGGTTGTTTTTGGCGTAAGCGCTTTCTCAATAAGCTCCGGGTCCATATTAAAATCGCGGCCGACATCAATTAAAACCGGCTTGGCGTCCAAAAGATAGGGGACAGAGATGCTGGCGATAAAAGTATGAGCGACGGTTATTACTTCATCTCCGTTTTTTACGCCGGCCGCCCTTAGAGCCAAATAAATCGCCGAAGTGCCGGAATTGACTCCAACGGCGTATTTTGTTCCGACAAATTTGGCAAAATCTTCTTCAAATTTATTTAAATCGCCGCGCATCACGATATCGCCGCGAGAAAGAACATCATCAAAAGTCTTGATAAATTCTTCTCTGTGGTCGGCATATTGTTTTTGCGGATTAGCAAATCTTACTTTATAGGCCATTTATAATTTATAGCTATTTTTTCTCCAAAATTCAAACCAGTTTTTCAAACGTTTGAATCCCTTTTTAATATTTTTCGGTTCGCCGGCAAAAGAAAATCTGATATGATTTTCGCCGCTCGGTCCAAAAGCGCCGCCGGGAATAACTATTACTTTCGCCTCGTTAAGTATTTTAATGGCTAATTTAAAAGAATCTATATTTTGTTTTTTTATTCTGGCCAAAATATAATAAGCGCCCGTTGGTTTTTGATACTCCAAAAAATCTTTCAATTTATCAAGTTCCAACATTATTAGAGTTCTATTATAAGAAAGTTTTTTAATCGCCTCGGAAACGGATTTATTTAATTCTTTCTTATTCTTTAAGGCGGCGATAGCCGCTTTTTGCGATATGCTCGGCGCGCAAATCACTAAAGCGTCGTGAGTCTTAAGCATGTGGTCGATTATTTTTTCTTCGGAATAGGCAAAACCGACTCGATAGCCGGTCATAGCGAATCTTTTAGAAAAGCTCCCGCAAAGAATAAGATAGTTTTTTATCCAAGGGAGATTTGCCGGAGAAAAATGTTTTACTCCGTCGTAGGTTAAAAAATCGTAAGTCTCATCGGAAATAATTATAAGATTATGTTTTTTGGCGAATTTGGCGAGTTTTATTATTTCTTGTTTCGTGAAAACCGTTCCGGTGGGATTTGAGGGGTTACTAAAAAGAATCGCTTTGGTTTTGGAATTAATATTTTTTTCGCATTCTTTTATATCAAGCCGCCAGCCTCCGCCGTCCGCCAGCCGGTGGAGCGGATTTTCAATCATCGAAACGAATTTAGGAATTCCGCCGAATTGGATTATTTGCTCTATGTGCGAGGCAAAAGCCGGTTCCAAAAGCAAAACTTCATCTCCGTCGTCAATAACGCTCATTAAAGCGCAATCAACCGCTTCCTGACAGCCGGAAGTAACCATAATTTCTTTTTTAGGCTCTATATTTTTAACGCCTTTTGATTCTTTTAAGTCGTCGGCTATGAGATTTCTTAACTCCGTTATTCCGGGTTCAAGAGTGTATTGGGCGGTGCTTAAATCTTTAAGAGATTTTTTAATTTCTTTTTTTATGTAATCGGGCGTATCCCAATAAGGTATGCCTTGGCCGAAAGAAATAATTTTACCGGACCCGATTTTCTCCTCAAGCCGGTCCGCCAAAATGGACATTTCCTTAATCGGCGAGATAACAATTTTTTGGACGCGCTTGGAAATATTTTTTGTCCGGAATTTCTTGCCGGCATGAGCGATAGCGGATCTTTTTAACGAGTTCATTTTCCTAAAATTTCTTTCGCGGCATTTATTATATTTTTGTAATCTATGTAATAAGCTTTTTCAAGAGTTTTACTCATCGGAGCCGGAGAATCCGGAAGCGCCACTCTTTTTATCGGAGATTTAAGAAATTTAAGAACATCTTTATTTTCAGAAATTCTTGACGCCACCTCCGCGCTTAATCCGCCACTTAGCCAAGCGGATTCGGCGATGAGCAGTCGGCCGGTTTTTTTAACGGATTTTATAATACTTGGCATATCCAACGGAGTAATGCTTCTTAAATCTATCACCTCCGCGCTTACGTTTATTTTTTTAAGTTCGTTGGCGGCCCTTATCGCTTCTCTTGCCATATAAGATACTGCCGCGATTGTAATATCTTTCCCCTTTATTCTCATGGCGCTTTTTCCTATTGAAACGGAATAGATTTCTTTTGGCACATATCCTTCATCGTCATAAAGCCAGCGGTCGTCTATGAAAACCACCGGGTTGTCGTCTTTTATCGCGGAAATCATTAATCCTTTAGCGTCATAGGGTGTTGACGGCATTACCACTTTTAATCCCGGGATATGGGCAAAAAATGCTTGAATCGCTTGCGAGTGCTGGGCCGCTTGCTCTCCGCCTCTGTTAATAATTCCCCAAATAACAACCGGAGCGTTTGATTTTCCGCCGGACATATAATGCCAATTAGCCGCTTGATTGATTATCGGGTCCATGGCATACATCATAAAATCCAATCTTGGATGAACGACAATCGGCCTCATGCCCGAAATGGCCGCTCCAACCGCGGCTCCGGTAACGGCATTTTCAGAAACCGGCGTGTCGATGACTCGTTTTTCGCCGAATTTTTTAATCAATCCATTACAAGTATTGCCGACATACCACGGGCTTTTAACGCCCTGGCCCATCAAAAAAACCGACTTATCTTTTTCCATCATCTGATGAAGCGCTTCATTAATCGCCAGACTATATCGCAATACTCTTTTATTCAATTTTTTATTTTTTGAAAACATATTTTGTTAATTCTCGCGGGTCGGGATACGGGCTTTTTCGGGCAAATTCATAAGCCGCTTCAATTTCTTTTTTTACCCCGCTTTTTATCTGTTTTAATTCTTTTTCGCCCAAAATCTTTTTAGAAATCAAATATTTTTCAAAATTTACTGTAGGGTCTTTTTTCTTCCATTCTTCAATTTCTTTTTTCGGTCTTATATCTTTGTGTTCTCCTTGAATATTATCGTTAGGCCCGACATGGCCTCTTAGCCGGTAGGTTGTAAATTCCAAAAATACCGGCCCTTTTCCTCTTTTACATAATTCAACCGCTTTTTTTGAAGCCTCAAGAACTTTTAAAACATTATTTCCGTCTATTTTTTTGTGATAAATTCCGAACGATTCGGCAATTTCGTGAATGTCTTTTTTAACGGGCCTTATTTCTTTAATCGGCAAATGGGTGGAATAAAAATTGTTTTCGCAAACGAAAATAATGGGAAGTTTTTTTAAGGCGGCAAAATTTAAAGATTCATAAAGCGCTCCTTCGCCGGTGGCGCCGTCGCCGAAAAAGCTGACAACCGCTCTTTTTTCGTTTTTTATTTTTATTCCCAAGGCCGCGCCCAAAGCCAAGGAAATTGTTCCAGCGACAATCGGAGTGGCGCCGAGCATTCCTTTTTTTACGTCAATTAAGTGCATTGAGCCGCCTCTGCCTTTGGCGCAGCCGGTTTCTTTGCCGTAAATTTCGGCAATCATTGCTTTTAAATTGCCACCCTTGGCCAAATAATGGCCGTGCGAGCGGTGGCCTCCGAAAATATAATCTTTAGTGTTTAAATTGGCGCAAACTCCGGTGGCAATCGCTTCTTCTCCGGAATAAAGATGAACCGGGCATTTAATTTCTCCGTTTGAAATAGGCTCAACAAGACTTTCTTCAACGAGCCTGATTCTTAACATCGTTTTATAAATATTTTTGAGAAATTCTTTTGAGTAGAGCATTATAAAAGATAAAAGCCCGTTAAAAGGCTATTGATTATTGATAATACGGAAAATAATGATTTTAGTCAAAAACCTTATTTTCCAAACAACATCTTTTTAAGCGTGAGAAAAATGATTTTAATATCGGTCCAAAGCGACATTTCTTCGTAATATTTCAATTGAAGGCGGATTTTTTCCGGCCGGATTTTTTCAAAATAATCTTTATCAGGGTCTTGGCTGTTTTTTAAAATTTCGCCCTCGTCAATATTCCATAAAGACGCGTAATCTGTTATTCCCGGTCTAATGGTTAATAAAACTTTTTCTTTTTCGGTATATAAGTCGGTGAATTTTTTCACTTCCGGTCTTGGGCCAACCAAGCTTATGTCGCCGATAAAAACGTTTATCAATTGAGGTAATTCATCGATTTTATATTTTCTTATGAATTTCCCGACCGGCGTTATTCTGGAATCTTCTTTAGAAGTTGAAGAAACGCCGGTTTTTTCGGCGTCAATAATCATTGAGCGGAATTTATAGACACGGAAAATTTTCTCTTGAAGCCCCGTTCGCTCGCCACGATAAAAAATCGGCCCCCAGTCGTGAAATTTTATCAATAAGGCGATTGTTACGAGAAAAGGGGAAAGAATAAGCAATCCCATAGCGGAGAAAAATATATCAAAAAGGCGTTTAACCATAGTTTTAATTTTAGTTCTCTATTATAGACAATAATAACAGAAAAATAAAACTACAAAAGACGAGACACATCAGTAACACCAAAGCAATTCTGATTTTGTGCGAAAACACGCTATCAAATTCCCCAGCGAGGAATTTGCGCTCTCAGCCAGCTGGCGGACTCGCTCGTCCAGCAAGAAAAAAGATTTTTATGAAATCTTAATCCGTCAGCTGACGGACAGCCTCGCCATTTTCGTAAAAATGGCGGGCGTGAGCGGATTGAAGAAAAATCTTTTTTCTTGCTGGACACC
>CAYIEP010000027.1:0-7827 GCA_964362515.1 uncultured Candidatus Saccharibacteria bacterium
CTTTTTAATTTCCATTTGACATTTTATTTTTATTCAATATAATTAAGTTAATCTTATGAGTCCGCTATAAAGCGGGCTCGTTTAATAAAAGGATAAAAACAAAAATATGGATTTAAAAAATCTTAAAAGAGCAATTGACGCGATTGCCGATGAAAAAGGAATAAAAGCGGAGGATGTTCTAAACGCCATTGAATCGGCTATCGCCGCCGCTTACAGAAAAGAATACGGCAAAAGAGGAGAAGTAATTAAGTCTAAACTTGATTTAAAAACAGGAGATACGAAATTTTGGCTGGTTAAAACGATTGTTGATGGAACAACGGTGAGAATAAAAAAAGAAGGCGAAGAAGTTGAAGAAATAAAAGAAGAAAAAACCTCCGAAGAAGAAATTTTACCGGTTTATAATCCGGACCACCACATTTTTATAAAAGAGGCTGAAAAAATAAAAAAAGGCGTTTCTTTGGGAGAAGAATTAGAATTTGAACTAGAAGAAAAAACCGATTTTGGAAGAATCGCCTCTCAAGCCGCGAAACAAGTTGTTCTTCAAAAAATAAGGGAAATTGAAAGAAATTCAATTCAGAAAGAATATGCCGATAAAGAAGGACAAATAATATCAGGAGTCATTCAAAGAGTTGAAAGAGGAAATATTTACGTTGATTTAGGAAGGGTTATCGGAATAATGTTTCATAACGAAACCATCCCGGGCGAACATTACAGAATCGGTGAAAGATTAAGATTTTATCTTTTGGCCGTTCAGGAAGAAACCAAAAGGGCTCCGGGGATTATTCTTTCAAGGTCGCATCCGGCCTTTATCGCCAAACTTTTTGATTTAGAAGTGCCGGAAATCCACGACGGTTTGGTGGAAATTAAAGGAATCGCCAGAGAAGCCGGCAGTAGAACAAAATTAGCGGTTGTTTCAAAAGCCGAAGGCGTTGACCCGGTCGGTTCCTTGGTCGGTCAAAGGGGAATAAGGGTAATGGCGGTTACGAATGAATTGGGAAACGAAAAAATAGATATTATTGAATGGTCCGAAGATCCAGCTAAGTTTATAGCCTCTTCTTTGTCTCCGGCAAAAGTAAGGTCTGTTGAAATTCTTCCCCGAAGAGAGGCAAGGGTTTTTATTGATGATAATCAGGTTAGTTTGGCAATAGGCAAAGGCGGCCAAAATGTCAGGGCGGCCGCGAGATTAACCGGCTGGAAAATAGATATAAGGTCTTTAGCCAGGCCGGAGGAAGCAATCGCCGAAGGAATAGCCGAAGGGGAAAATGAAGAAGTTATTGAAAAAAACGGCGAAGAAGAATAAAATTAATTAATAAATTATGGATATTAAAAAACTCGGAATAGGAAAAGACGCCCCGGAAATAGTAAACGTAGTTGTAGAAATCCCGAAAGGAAGTCAGAATAAATATGAGATAGACAAAGAATCGGGATTTTTCAAATTAGACAGAGTCCTTTATTCGCCGATTCATTACCCGACAGATTACGGATTTATTCCAGAAACGTTTTCCGAAGACGGCGATAGTTTGGACGCGATGGTTATAGGCGGAGACCCGCTTTTCACCGGATGCGTCGTGAGAATGAGACCGATAGGTTTATTGAAAATGATTGATAATGGAGATAAAGATTATAAAGTGCTTGGAGTTCAAGCGGACAATCCAAGATTTAATAAAATTAAAGACATTGCCGATTTAAAATTAATTCATGAGCATTCTCTTAAAGAAATAGTCCACTTTGCCGAAGTTTATAAAGAGCTTGAAGGCAAAAAAGTAAAAGTTTTGGGCTGGGAAAATTCGAAAAAAGCGAAAGAAGAAATTAAAAAAGCGCGAAAATCATATGAATCTAATACCAACGGTAATTGAAAAATCGCAATACGGAGAAAGGGCTTACGATATTTATTCACGCCTTTTAAAAGAAAGAATAATTTTTCTCGGCGGGCCGATAAATGACGCCGTTGCCAGTTCGGTAATCGCTCAAATGCTTTTTTTGGAGCACGAAGACCCGAAAAAAGACATAAAACTTTATATTAACAGCCCCGGAGGAGTGGTAACCGCCGGCTTGGCGATTTACGATGTGATGCAATATGTAAAACCCGATGTTTCCACTGTTTGTGTCGGTATGGCCGGTTCAATGGCGGCCGTTCTTTTAGCTTCGGGCAAAAAAAAGAAAAGAGTGGCTTTGCCCAATTCTGAAATTTTGCTTCATCAGGTTATGGGCGGAGTCGAGGGGCAGGCGGTTGAAATAGAAATTACGGCAAAACAAATACTTAAGATAAAAGATAAAATAAATCAAATTTTAGCCAAACACACCGGCCAGCCGCTTTCTAAAATAGAAAAAGACACGGACAGGGATTTTTACCTTACTTCTCAAGAAGCAAAAGAATATGGAGTGATAGACGAGATAATAAAGGCCAAGCGATAGACTTATGAAAATTTTATTTTTTGAGATAGAAGACTGGGAAGCGGAATACGTTAAGTCTCAATTCTTCGATAGGCTCAAAATTGACCAATTATTTTTTACCAAAGATAAACTAAATAAAGACAGTCTTCCTGAAGAAAAAGATTTTGACGCGCTCTCCGTTTTTGTCGGCTCGGTTGTTGATAAGGAAGTTATTGATTATTTTCCCAATCTTAAATTAATAACGACCCGTTCAACGGGCTTTGACCACATAGACCTCAAAACGGCTAAAGAAAAAAACATTCCCGTTGCTTATGTGCCGGGATACGGAGACAATACGGTTGCCGAATTCGCTTTCGGGCTTATTCTTAATCTTTCCAGAAAAATATTTGATTCTTTTGACAGGATTAAAGAACGCGGAGCTTTTAATTTTGAAGGTCTTCAGGGTTTTGATTTAAAAGGAAAAACAATCGGAGTGGTTGGAACCGGAAGAATTGGCAAACACTCTGTTCAAATAGCCAAAGGTTTTGGAATGAATGTAATAGCTTTTGACGCTTATCCGAATAATGATTTAGCCAAGGAATTGAATTTTAAATATGTTTCGTTAAACGAACTTTTATCATTATCGGACGTAATAACAATTCATGTTCCTTATAGCCAATCAACTCACCATCTTATAAATAACGGCAATATTTCAAAAATTAAAAAAGGCGCGGTTCTTATTAATACCGCCAGAGGTCAGATAGTTGAAACAGAGGCCATTATTAAGGCTTTAAATGACGGAATTTTAGGAGGCTATGGGACCGATGTTTTAGAAGAGGAGGGCATAATAAAAGACGAAACAGCCTTTCTTCTCTATGGTCATCCCGAGGAACACAATTTAAAAACCGCTTTGGCGAATCACGTTTTAATCGATATGCCCAACGTGATTATCACTCCCCATAACGCCTTTAACACAAAAGAAGCGCTTCAGCGGATTTTGGATACGGATGTTGAAAATGTTAAAAGCTTTGTGGAAAAGGGCGAGGTAAAATATCCGGTGCCGATAAAATAAAAAAATTTTAATACGAAAAACCGACTAAAACAAAATTGGTTTAAAGTTAGTCTATTAATATTAATAATCACCTCTGCAGCGGTAGCTTTTTACCGGTATGAGTGGCGACAGACATAAATAAAAGAACGATGTTCTTCCGAGGCAGGGCTATACGGCTAATTATGATTTAATCAGGATAATTCTACTAAATCTATGTTTTTCCCGAGGACCCGTTGGCTCATAAAAAATGAAATTAGGTAATACAGAATAAAAGTAGTACAACTGGATAAATTTTAGTTATCCACAACCGTCTATTGATAAATTATTGTGGCTTTATAATATTAAGGTATCAACGCCCCAGCCAGCCACAAGGTCCGCTGGGGTTTCTCTTTTTATGAAAACTACACTTTTTATAGACGGCCGTAATTTTATAGATAAAATTAGCTTAATTCTTAGTCCAAATAAAGAAAAAGGCATAGATTTTTCTATTTATAATTTTAAGGGACTTATTAATAAGGTATTGGCGGAAATTAACATAGATAGAAAAATATTCTATTTCGGAAGATTAGCGGAGCATCCCGAAACCGCTAAAAAATCAAAAGAGCTTATAGAAAAACAAAGATTGCTTAAAACTCATTTAGAAGAACAAGGTTTTGAGGTTATTCTTGCCGGTAGAGTAAGAGGTCACATAGAAAGATGTATAAAGGGGCACGAAACATTAACCTTTAAAGAGAAGGGCGTAGATGTAAAAATTGCAGTAGATATGGTTACTTTAGCTTGTGATAAAGAATTAAAAACAGCAATTATTGGCAGTTCCGATTCTGACTTACAACCGGCTATTCAAGAATTGAAAAAAAGAAAAATTGAAAGAATTTATCTTGGCTTTGAGGATAATCCCAATAAAGGACTGACCTTTACCACTAATCGCACTATTCTTATTAGAAACTCTGAAGTACTTGAATTTGTTGGTAAAACATTAATTTAAAAACCACCATTCAAAAAGACGTTTTTTGAGAAAAACCGGCCAGCTTATTTAATTCCGGATTAAGATTTAAACTTAGAGATGTAGGAAAATTTACATTCGCAGGGAGACGAATGACAAACATGGCAATTACGTTTATATAGTTTTGCCAACTCATCGGCCATATCAATATTCGCCGAATTAGCGACGCCAAAAATACAAGAAATATAATCGGATATTTCGCTTTGAATATTTTCAAATTGATTATTTTTATGTTCTCCTGAAAATACATATATAGCTTCACTTACTTCTCCCATTTCTTCGGCCAAATGAACCCCGGCATGTTCTAAGGTGCGCGATTCCGGAGGATATATCATTCTAAACATATTTTGGAAACCGCTTAATGTTTTTGGCCTAGAAGCATCTTTCCGTTTAATTACTTTTCTTTTGTCCGGTTTGGTTTTTTTACAGATACACGGGCGGTTGCCGCAATACGAACAAATCATTGGAAACCTCCGCCATAAAACTTCTTCTACATCGATGTGTAATCTATTGCCAACGGCCATAAGCCACGAAAAAGCTATGAGCAAATTATATTTAAGTTTTTCGCGGTCGTTCTTTCTGATGCCCTTTAACGCCCTCATTGTGAAACGCTGTTGATTTGATAAAAGATTTGATAGCGAAAAAAGACGATTATCCGGCAGACCGTAAATATCATTAATCAGTTTTTGAAATACGGATAATTTCTGGTTATTTAAGAATTTATAATTTTTTTTGTTTTCCATAAAGTTTTTCCGTAATTTTCTAATGGCTATTTTCTCTGTAATTTATACTATCGCCGAAAATTAAAATCTTCATTTTATTTTAAATAGGTTGTATAAACCATAACACCATCAACTAAAATTCCAGCCACGCCTATAATAAATAAAACAATTAACGCCCATTTAGAAATAGGCCTTTTTGTTTTTAATGCCCACACAGACAAAACAATAATAAAACAAAATACAACTATTCCAAAAATATCAAAAAATTCTGGCCGGATAAATGATGATATATTCATTTCTTATTTTTTCTCTTTTTCGTAAATTTTTTGAGCGGTTTCGATTAACGTGTCCGGGTTTAAGGAAATGCTTTCAATGCCTTGTTTAACCAAAAATTCGGCGAATTCCGGGTAGTCGCTCGGAGCTTGACCGCAGATGCCGATGTATTTTTTCTTGGCGCGGCATTTTTTGATGACTTCGGAAATCAATTTTTTGACCGATTCGTCATTTTCATTGGTAATCCCGCGAATCATTTCATTGCCGTCGCGGTCAATGCCCACGGTTAATTGAGTCAAATCGTTTGAACCAATACTCATACCGTCAAAAATTTTCAGAAATTCGTCGGCTAAAATAATATTAGAAGGAATTTCGCACATGACAAAAATTTTTAGATTTTTGTCATTCTTTAACTCATGTCTTTTTATTATGGCGAGCACTTTTTTTCCTTCTTCCGGAGTGCGGCAAAACGGCACCATTACTTCCACATTATCCAAACCCATTTTCTCGCGGACTTTTTTGATAGCTTTTAATTCCAAAATAAACGCCTGCGCGAAATCCGGATGATAATATCTTGAAGCGCCTCGCCAGCCGAGCATCGGATTTTCTTCCGCCGGCTCGTAAAGTTCGCCGCCAATCAGCGAACGATATTCATTAGTTTTAAAATCAGAAAACCTGACAATCACCGGTTTTGGATAAAAAGCGACGGCGATTTTAGCAATGCCATAAGCCAATTTATCAACATAAAACTTAGTTTTATTTTTATAGCCGACCGTTTTTTTATCGATAATTTTTTTAAGTTTAGGAGACAATTTTTGATAATTAATAAGCGCGTTCGGATGGATTCCAATGTCGCCGGCAATAATAAATTCTTCTCTTGCCAGCCCAACGCCGTCATTGGGTAGAAAAGATTTTTCAAAAGCCGTTTCCGGCGTGGCGATATTTAGCATTATTTTGGTTTTCGTTCGCCAGCTGGCGGATGAAAATTTCTTAATGTCATGTTCTATTATTTTAAATTTTAAAGCGCCGTCATAAACATAGCCTTCGCTGCCGGTGGTATCAACCGTAATTATTTGGCCGGTTTTTATTTTTTTGGTGGCGTTTTCCGAACCGACAACACAAGAGATACCAAGCTCGCGGCTTACAATCGCGGCATGGCTTGTGCGCCCGCCTTTATCCGTTATAATCGCCGAAGCGATTTTCATAATCGGCTCCCAGTCGGGGTCCGTCATGTCAGTTATTAAAACTTCACCGGTTTTAAATTGACCGATATTTTTGGCGTCTAATATCACCCGCGCTTTACCTGTCGCGATTTTACTGCCAACGGAAATTCCCTTAACTAAAATTTTTGACGTCCGACTTTTATCGCCCGATAAAACGTATTCTTTTATTTTAGAAAAATCGCGGCTCGCGTGAATCGTTTCCGGTCTTGCCTGAACAATATAAAGTTCGCCGGTTTTGCCGTCTTTAGCCCATTCCAAATCCATTGGCGTCCATTTTTTATTTTTATTCGTGTAGTGCTCCTCAACCAAGACGCACCATTCGGCTAATTTCAAAATTTCCTCTTCAGATAAAATAAAAGACTCCTTTTCTTTCCGGGAAGTTGAAATAATTTTTGTATTTTTAATGCTGGAATCGCGTGAAGAATTTGTCGGACTATAAATCATTTTTTGATTTTTATCGCCGAGTCGCTTATCAATAATTGGTTTATAGTTCTTGGTTTGTAGTTTTATTTTAGACACCAAAAATTCATCGGGAATCACTTCTCCTTGGACAATCATTTCTCCTAAACCCCAAGAACCATTAATTAAAACTATATCCTTGAAGCCGGATTCCGTATCCAAAGTAAACGCCACACCGGAACATCCCAAATCAGAACGCACCATTTTTTGAACGCCAACCGATAGGGCCACCCTGAAATGGTCAAACCCTTTATCTACGCGATAAGAAATCGCCCTATTCGTGAAAAGCGAAGCCATCGCCGATTTAACCGCTTTCAAAACTTCTTTCGAGCCGCGGATATTTAAATAAGTTTCGTGTTCGCCGGCAAATGACGCGCCCGGCAAATCCTCGGCCGTAGCGCTGGAGCGTACCGCTACATCGGTGTTTTTGCCGTATTCTTTTTCCATCCCTTGATATGCTTTAATAATTTCTTTTTCTAAATCTTTCGGAAACGCCGCGTTTTTAATCGCCTCGCGAATTAATTTACCCCGTAGAGACAAATCTTTTAAGTTTCTCGTATTCAACCCCTTAATCTTTTTTTTAATAAAATTTTCTAAATTAACATCTTGCGTTCCGCGGTTCGCAATCAGTGATTTTTCTAAAAAATATCTATACGCGCTCGCCGTTACCGCGAAACCGCCCGGGATTTTCACTCCTTTCAGCGTTAAATTTTTAATCATTTC
>CAYIEP010000028.1:0-7647 GCA_964362515.1 uncultured Candidatus Saccharibacteria bacterium
TCGAACCTAGATCTACTCCTTAGAAGTGAGTCGTTCTGTCCATTGAACTATAGGGACTAAGGATATTGAGTTTTTAAAATACTCCTTTATAATTTATATTATAATGAAAAAAACAGTCAATAAAAGCGATTCCGCGATTGTGTGGCAGGCGCCGGAATACGAATATCAGCCCAAAGATGTATCATGGTTTTGGGTAAGCCTTATAATTTCTATTCTTTTAGTCGCCTTCGCTCTTTGGCAGAAAAATTTCTTGTTCGCGGTTTTCGTAATGATTGCCTGGTTTTCAATAATTAATTTAATCAACAAATTTCCGGCAATTTGGAATTTTAAAATGGACGAAAAAGGAATTGAAATAAGCTTGCCTCTGGACGAATCCCAAAAAAAGAAGTTTTACCCATATAAAGAAATTAGGGGGTTTGATGTTCACGGCGATTCGGAAGAACATAAGGAATTAATTTTAAAGTTAGTTTCAAGAATATCGCCTTATTTAAAAATCAATATTTATTCCAAAGACGAAGAAAAAATAAAAAATCTTCTTGAAAAATTTATTGCCAAAGAAGAATATCCGCCGTCTTTCGCCGACCATTTAATGAAATTTTTAAGATTTTAAATCGCGCTCGTAGCTCAACTGGACAGAGCGCCAGCTTGCGGAGCTGGAGGTTACAGGTTCAATTCCTGTCGAGCGCACCATTGACAAAAGGGAAATTGTATTGTATTAAATAAGTGTAACTTAACATTGGAGGATTATATTTATGAAGCGAAGAAATCGTATTTCTTTTGCGTTCGGAGTCGCCACGACTTACACATTTCTATTCTTAACCGCTTTCGGGTGGTTAAGTTTGTATTATAATCCTGGATTAGACACAGAATTCTGGGTAGCCATTACGGAACTCTGTCCCTTCGGGGCCATTGCTTGTCTTGCTGTGACAGTGGATTTGTCGATGGCTTAATAATATCATTTTTTTTCAACGCATCCTCCTCACGGGGGATTTTTTTATTAGAAAAAATCTTTTAGTTCTGGTAGACCCATTAGAAATTTTATTTCTAACAGGGTAAAATAATTTTAATGATAAATCTTGAGGACTCGCTTGAAAGCGTCAGCGGAGTCAGGAAAAATTTTATAAAGTATTTAAAAAGGCTTGATATTGAAACCGTTAAAGATTTGCTTTGGCATTTCCCGAACCGTTATGAAGATTTTTCCGAATTTTCCAAAATAGCCGAACTTAAAATAGGCCAGCAGGCGACGGTTCAAGGAGTGATTGAATCAATCAAGCTTAGGAGAACATGGAAAAGAAGAATGTTCATAGTGGAAGCGACGATTATTGATAATACCGGAAAAATAAAAGCCGTCTGGTTCAATCAAAGATTTCTTTTGTCTGTTCTGAAAAAAGGGAAAAACATAAATCTTTCCGGAAAAATTGTCGGTTCTCCGAACGGCGAAATTTCTCTTTCCCATCCGGTTTATGAAATAATAAATTATAACGCCATTACCGACCAGGGAATAATAGACACAAAACACACGGGCAGGCTTGTTCCTGTTTATTCGGAAACAAGAGGAATTACTTCAAGAGCCATAAGATTTTTAATCAAGCCGCTCATAGAAAAAATGGAGCCGCTAATAGAGGCCCTACCGGATTATATTTTAAAATCGCAAAATTTGCCGGAAATAAATACAGCTATAAAAAATATTCATTTTCCGGAAAATATTGAAGAAGCAAGAATCGCCAAAAAAAGATTCGCCTTTGAAGACTTATTTTTTCTTCAATTGGCGAATTTAAGGCAAAGAATAAAATTATTAAAAGAAAAAGCCGTTGCTCTGGATATAGATATAGAGTATTTAAAGAATCTTATCGTTAATTTGCCTTTTGAGCTTACAATCGCCCAAAAAAAATCCATTTGGGAAATTTTAAAAAATTTAAACAAGCCCCATCCGATGAACAGATTATTACAAGGCGACGTCGGTTCCGGTAAAACCATAGTCGCGGCATTATCAGCTTTAATTGTCGCTAAAAATAACAAACAATCGGCTTTTATGGCGCCGACCGAAGTTTTGGCGCGCCAGCACTACGAAACTTTTAAGAAATTTTTTAAATATTTTGACGGGGGAATTTCTCTGCTTACTTCTTCCGAAGCAAGAGTATTTTACGGCGACGAGCTTGAAACGAAATTAAAAAAACAAGATTTAATAAAAAAAATTTCAACGAAAGAAATAAAAATAATTATCGGCACGCACGCTTTAATACAGAAAAATGTGAATTTCAACGACTTGGTTTTTGTGGTAATTGATGAACAGCATCGTTTTGGCGTAAGGCAAAGGGCTTCGTTGGCCAACAACGAAGGATTTATTCCTCACTTTTTATCAATGTCGGCCACGCCGATTCCGCGCACTCTTTCTTTAACGATTTTCGGCGACTTAGACTTATCCATAATTGACGAACTTCCCAAGGACAGAAAAAACATCGTTACAAAAATAGGCGCGCCGGCAAACAGAGAGAAGGCCTATGATTTCATAAGAGAACAGGTTGAAAAAGGAAGACAGGTTTTCGTTGTCTGTCCGAGAATTGAACCGGCGGACTTAGAAAAAAACTTTTTCGCTTTTGAGGCAAGGGCGGTGAAAGAAGAATACGAAAAACTTTCCAAGAAAATATTCTCGGATTTAAAAGTGGATATGCTTCACGGGAAAATGAAATCAAAAGAAAAAGAAGAAATTATGAAAAAGTTTAAAAACGGAGAGACGGATATTTTGGTCTCAACCTCCGTTATAGAAGTGGGAATAGATATTCCGAACGCGACCATTATGATGATTGAAGGGAGCGAAAGATTCGGCTTGGCCCAGCTTTATCAATTTAGAGGAAGAGTCGGCAGGGGCGAGCACCAGTCTTTTTGTTTTCTTTTTACCGATTCTTTTTCAAAAACGACTTATCATCGCCTTCATTCTTTAATTAAAGCGAAGAACGGTTTTGAATTAGCCGAGAGCGATTTAAAAATAAGGGGCCCCGGAGAAGTTTTGGGATTGAGCCAAACGGGAATACCGGATTTGGCGATGAAGGCGATTCAAAATCCGGAATTTATAAAAAGCGCCCGTGAGCTAGCGGTTGATTTGATAAAAAAAGACCCGGAACTCAAAAAATATTTTCTTCTTGGAAAAAAACTTGATGGCTTTGCCAAAAATCTTCATCTGGAGTAAAATTGTAAGAATTAACAGCGTTGTTTACATTTATAGAAAAATTTTTATGAAAAATCTTAGACAAATAATAGAAGAAGCCGAAAAAAATAAAACCGCGATAGGCCATTTCAATGTTTCCGATTGCGTTGCTTTGAAAGCGATTTTTAAAGCCGCTCAAGAGCTTAATCTGCCGGTGATTATCGGAGTTTCGGAAGGCGAGCGGGAATTTATTGGCGTTCGCCGGATAGCCGCGGCCGTAAAAAGCATCAGAGACGAATTTGATTATCCGATATTTTTAAACGCCGACCATACTCATTCTTTTGAAAAAATAAAAGAAGCGGTTGAAGCGGGTTTTGACGCCGTTTTGTTTGACGGAGGAAAGCTTCCAATTGAAGAAAACATTAAAGAAACAAAAAAAGTCGTTGAATACGTTAAAAACGTTTCCGCCAGCCGGCGGACCGAAATTTTGGTTGAAGGGGAGCTGGGCTATATCGGCTCAAGTTCGGCCATATTAGAAAGCATTCCCGAGGGGGCGGAAATAAAAGGCGATGATTTGACGACGCCTGAAGAAGCGGCGCGGTTCGTCAAAGAAACCGGAATTGATTTGCTGGCTCCGGCGGTAGGCAATCTCCATGGTATTTTAAAAAACGCGCCCCAGCCGAAATTAAACATAGAAAGAATTAAAGAAATAAAAAACAATTCCGGCGCGAGCTTGGTTCTCCATGGCGGTTCCGGAATTTCCAACTATGAATTTATTTTGGCGATTGACGCGGGAATTTCCATAATCCACATAAACACCGAGATTCGCTTGGCCTGGAGAAAAGGGATGGGGATTGCTTTAAAAGAAAAACCCGAAGAAATCGTACCGTATAAATTATTGCCGCTCGTAGTTGAAGAAATAAGAAAGACGGTGTATAATAGATTGAAACTTTTTAGTAAGTTAAATTAGTTTGCAAAGTGCGTAAAGTTTATAAAGTAAATCAAACCTTTATAACTTTTAACTTTATGAACTTTTATTGTTTATGGAACTTATTGTTCAAAAAAGAGAATTATTGGGAAAAAGAATTAAATCTTTGCTTCAACAGGGCTTGATTCCGGCCGAACTTTACGGTCATGGAATAGAAAATACGCACTTATCCGTTTCCCGAAAAGATTTTATCAGGATTTTTAAAGAAGCCGGAGAAAGCACGATTATTAAATTAAAAGTTTCCACCGAAGAAGGAAGCGAATTTAACGTTTTAGTTCATGATTTTCAAAAAAATCCTTTAACGGACGAAATTAATCATATAGATTTTTATTCCGTTAAAGTGGATGAAAAAATCCGCGTTAAAGTGCCCCTGGAATTTATCGGCGAAGCGCCGGCGGTAAAAGAAAAAGGCGGTATTCTTGTTAAGGCCATTCACGACATTGAAGTAGAGGCTTTGCCGGCGGATTTGCCTCATAATTTTAAAATTGATTTGTCGGCCTTGTCCGATATCGGCTCAAACATTTACATAAAAGATATTGATATTCCGAAAGGAGTTAAAATTTTTATCAATATTGATACGGTCGCGGCCACAATTACCGAATTAGTTGAAGAAAAAGTTGTTGAAACCCCGGCGAGCGTTGAAGACATAAAAGTTGAAACGGAGGAAAAAAAGGAAAAAAGAGAACAGACAAAAGAACAAACAGAATAATTTTCTTAATGAAACCAAAAATCCTTACTGACATAAAAATCGGCAAGGAGAAGATCTTTAATAAAAAACTCGTTAACCTTAACTATGAAGGCGTCCTTGTTATCCCCATTAAGCCCATATTGAGGCTTGTTTTTGTATTTTTAATAATTTTTTCTTTTATCTTCGGCTATGCGATTGCTCCAACCGCTGGAAACAATTCGGCAAAAGCCGCCGCGTCAAACGAAGAACAAAAAGAAGCCCTTAAGGCGCAATTGGCGGAATACGAAGAACAAATAACAAAACTTGAAGGAAACATTTCGGAATATCAAAAACAAGGGAAAACCTTGCAATCGGAAATAAAAAGATTAGAAGCGAAAATCGCTCAGATGAATCTTCAAATAAAAGCGGTTAATTTAAGTCTTTTAAAATTAGACCAGGAAATTTTTTCAACGGAAAATCAAATAATCGAAACCGTAAAAGACATAAATTCAAATAAAGAATTTTTAACTGAAATATTAAGGACGATTTACGATAATGATTCAAAAGGGTTGATGGAAATACTTTTTGAAAATGCCCAACTTTCCGATTTTTTCGGAAATTTGAATAATCTTTTGGCCGTTCAGGATAAGCTGATAACGGCGCTTGATAAAATAATTGAATCAAGGGATAAATTAATGGGACAGAAAGAAACGCTGGCTCTTGAACGGGAAGACGCGGCTTCTCTTAAGGAATATCAAGAATCCCAGAAAATTAATTTATCAAAAACTCAATCGGAAAAAAACAACGTTCTTAAAATCACCAAAGGCAAAGAATCGGAATATCAGAAAATTTTAACCGAAACTAAAAAAACCGCGGCGGAAATAAGAAAGCAGATTTTTAAATTTCTCGGCGGGGGCGAACTTGATTTTGAAAAAGCGTATGAGTTGGCGAAATTCGCCGAGAAAGCAACGGGCGTTCGGGCGGCCTTGATTTTGGCGGTGCTTGATAGGGAATCGGCGTTGGGGAAAAATGTCGGCCAATGCGATTATAAAACCGCCATGCATCCGAAGCGCGACATCCCTATTTTTCTTGAAATTATAGACGAACTTAATTTAAAAAAAGATTTAGAATCCGGAATAATTAAAGTTTCTTGCGCCAATTCCGACGGCGCCTTTGGCGGAGCCATGGGCCCGGCCCAATTTATTCCTTCAACCTGGAAAGTTTATAAAAGCAGAATTGCCGAATTAAGCGGCAATAATCCCTCAAGTCCATGGAGAAACGCCGACGCTTTCTTGGGAACGGCCCTATATCTTAAAGACGCCGGCGCGGCCGGAGGAACATTAGCCAAAGAAAAAGAAGCCGCCGCCAGATATTACGCCGGTAGCCGTTGGAGAAACTATCTTTTTACTTACGGCGCGCGGGTGATTTCTCGAGCGCAAAGATTTCAGGAAGATATAAATATTTTGGGCGCATAATAATAATTAGTCGCCAGCAACTAAAGCTTTAACTATCGGTTCCAGTTCGCCATTCATTATTTTTTCAATATTGTGCCACTTTTTGTTTATCCTGTGGTCGGTAATTCTGTCTTGCGGAAAATTATAAGTTCTTATTTTTTCGGCTCTTTCCGCTCCGCCAATCTGTTCTTTTCTTATGGTTCCCAACTTCGCTTGTTCTTCAATTTGTTTTTGCTGGTAAAGTTTTGAAGTTAAAACATTCATCGCCTCTTCTCTGTTGGCGTGTTGAGACCTTCCGGATTGCGAAGAAACAACGACACCGCTCGGTTTATGGAGAATTCTAACGGCGGTTTCAACCTTATTGACGTTTTGGCCGCCGGGACCGGAAGACCTGAAAAAAGAAATTTCCAAATCAGAAGGATTTATTTGTATTTGTTTTTGTTCCACCAGCGGCATAACGGCGACCGACACGGTTGAAGTATGAATCCTGCCTGATTTTTCCGTTTTCGGGACTCTTTGGACACGATGGACTCCGGCCTCGTTTTTTAATAAATCGTAAGCATTTTCTTGGGCGGAAATTTTACCGATAAAAGTTTTATAGCCGTCCGTTGAAGTTTGGTTAGAATCGATAATAATAAAATCCCAGCCCCTATTAGCGGCGTAACGTTGGTACATTCTGACCAATTCCCCGGCAAAGATGGACGCTTCATCGCCGCCGGTTCCGGCGCGAATTTCTAAAATTACTTTATTCATAAATAGTGGCCAGCGGCTATTTTTCTTTCTTGGCTTTTTTCTGAGATTTTTTAACGGATTTTTTTCTATGAGTTATTTTTGAGGCTTTTTCCGTTCTGGCTTTGAATTTTTCAACTCTTCCGGCCGCGTCAATAAGTTTGCCTTTACCGGTATAGAAGGGATGACATTTGCCGCAAATTTCTACGCGTATATCTTCTTTGGTTGAGCCGACAATAAAAGAATGACCGCAGGCGCATTTAATTTTTGCCTGATTGTAATATTTCGGGTGAATGTCTTTTTTCATGATTTCTCTCCGAATTACGAAATTTTTACGAAAGTACGAAAAATTTAAAGTTTTTATTTCGTAATTTCGTATCTCGTAGCCTATAGTAGCATTGTTCTTTTTCCTTGACAAGCGGTTCGCGTTTTATATAATTTAGAAATCCCCGAAAAATAATTCGGGCGTACATTAAAAATAAAATAAAATGAAATTAATTAATCAAGATTTTTTAGTTGTCCCAAAAGTTTAAAGTGACTTGCTACTAGGGTTTAGCCTATGGGTTTTTTTATAATTACTCTAAACCTAATTACTAGTGGCTAGTGGCTTTTATTTAGAGAGTTTGATCCTAGCTCAGGATGAACGCTGGCGGCGTGGATAAGG
>CAYIEP010000029.1:0-7458 GCA_964362515.1 uncultured Candidatus Saccharibacteria bacterium
AATTTTATCTTCAAGCTCGATTTCTTTGGCAATCGTGACTCCGTCTCTGGTAATAATCGGGGCGCCGTAGCCTTTTTCCAAAACAACCGCGCGACCCTTTGGGCCTAAAGTTGTTTTTACCGCGTCCGCCAATTTATCAACGCCTTTTTTAAGAGAATTTCTCGCTTTTTCGCCGAATAAAATTTGTTTAGCCATAATAGTTTATTCAATAATCGCCAATATATCGTCTTCATCGCCGACCAAATATTTTTTGCCTTCTATTTCTATCTCATCGGGGCCGTATTTTTTAAACAGAACAATGTCTCCGATTTTTACCGACATCGGCATTTTCTCGCCTTTGTCGTTTATTTTTCCCGACCCAACCGCCGTTATTTTCCCTTTAATTGGTTTTTCCTTTTCCACTGTTTCCGGAAGAACTATGCCTGATTTGGTTGTTTTTTCTTCTTCAACCGGCTCAAGAAATATATGATTTGAAAGAGGTTTTATATTCATAGTACTTAATTTTATAAAAAATTAAAAATTTGTCAATCCCGTAGGAAATTAAATATTTTTCACCGACTTTGAGAGAGAAAATATTTTTCTTTATTTTCCTACGGGAGCAAATTTTTGAAAATTAAAAACCAGCCTTAGTGACTGGTCTCGACTGCTTGTATTTTTATTTGTTAAATCTATTAAACTAATTTAGGGTCTCCGTTATGATTTTTAAGACTTCTCCTTTTACTTCTTTTTCTTTTTTCCTCGTCGTATCAATGAGTCTCCAATTTTTCTTATATCTTTTTGACTCATGATACTGCTGTAAAAATCCTCTCCTCACCCTTGTGTGGAATTCCATTTCTTCTTCGTCAAATCTTGTTATTAATCCGTCAGCGCTTTTTCTTTTTCTTAAAATTCCCACTGACGGGTCAACATCAAGATAAATCGTCAAATCGGGCTCAAGGCCGGATTTGGCAAGATAGTTAATCCGGTTGAAAATTTCGGAAAACTCGTGCCGATTCCTGCCAAAAATCTGATAAGCGACGGTTGACGCGTCAAACCTGTCGCTGATGACGTGATTTTTGGATTCAAGCGCGGGCATAATAAGATTTTCGACATGTTCCGCTCTTGCGGCGCAAAATAAAAACAACTCCGTTAAAACAGACATGTTTTTATTATTTTTGTCCATTAGAACAGCTCTTATTTCTTCACCGACTTTTGTTCCGCCGGGCTCGCGAGTAAAAATTACATTATTACGGTTAGAAAATCTTTCCCTTAAATAATTCAAGCAACTGCTTTTACCAGACCCTTCGGGTCCTTCAAAAACTATAAACTTTCCTTTTGCCATTACCCTGTCCTCCGTGTATTAGTTAAGATTGCTTATGTCAAAGTACAGCTTTCCCCCGATTTTGTCAATATTTTGTATAATCGCGCCCTATCCTCGATTTAAAAATTATCAAACCTAATACGCCGGCGGTAATTCCAAATAAATTCATTATTAAGTCCCAAACCGTGTCCTTAATAATAAATTTTCCGTAATAACCCATCATTTGAGTTTTAAAAAATGTGTCGCCGAAAAATTGAAATAATTCCCAAAGAAAACCGCCGATAATTACCAAAACTGCCGATAAAATTATTGATTTTTTAAAATTCCATTCGTACCAATTAAAACCAAAACGACCAAGAGCCATCACGGAAAGAAAAGGCGTAATAAAATGAAGAAGCTTGTCATATTCTAATCCGATTTTGTAAAAATTATAAAAACCGAGCGCGCCCAAACCGTTTAATAATAAAGCGGTAATTAAAACATTTTGAAAAAACTTTAAAGTTTTTTGTTTTAGAGGGTCGTCCGGAAATTTAAAAATCAGACTTGGCAAAATAATCAAAAAGGCCGAGATAAAAGCCATTACTCCCATAAATTGAGGCCGATAAAATTCTGGAAACCATTCTCGTTTTCCAAAAATAAGAATTAGTCCGGCAATCACGAAAATTGCTACTGTAAATTTAATCGCTTTCTTCATCTTCTTTTGGTTTATTCAAAGCAACCGGCTCCATGCCAACGGCTTTGCCGGTAATTTTCAAAAATTATTCCAATTTTTTAATATCCTCTGTTTCTATCTCGGTTAATTTATCGGTTCTTTCTTTTAATAATTCAAGCCGTTTATCCGAATCTTCGTAAGACGACCGGGCATCATTAAGATGTTTTCCTAATTTATTAAAACTTTCACTTAATTTTTGAGCATCAGAAGTAATTCTATTTATTTTTTTGATAAAATCTTGTGTTTTACGACCAAGTTGAAGATCACGCGCCCAACTTTGAATAACTTGTAATGTTAAATAAAAAGTATTTGGGGAAGATAAAACTATTCTTTTTAAATGGGCATAATTACTTATCTCTGGTAGAGAATTAATAATTTCAAAAAAAACTGCTTCGGCCGGTATATACATTAAAGCAACATCAACCGTGCCCTCGGAAGGAAGAATATATTTTTGAGAAATATCATCTATTTCCCTTTTTATCTCAATAGCAAAAGATTTTTTAGCTATTTCTCTTTCACTATCACTCTTTGCCTCAATCATACGTTCAAAGTGGTCGTGAGGAAATTTGGCATCTATGGGCAAAATTTTACCGTCGGGCAATTTCAAAATCGCATCAACCGCCTCACCGCTTTTAAAAAAATACTGTAAAGAAAACATATCTTTCGGAAAATATTGCGAAAGAATATGTTCCAGCGCCAATTCTCCCCAACGACCGCGTAATTTCGGAGTACGAAAAATTTGTTGAAAAGAAGATACATCCTTAAGAGAATCTCCCATTTCCTTAATAACAGCATCTACTTTGGTAATACCAACAGTAAAATCCGAAATTTGTCGATTAATCCCTTGCGTGGTTCTTTCCGAGCTTTCCCGATTTTCTTTTAATCCCTCGTTAAGCGTTCGGGTAATTTCATTGATTTGGTTATGAAGCATTAAAAGCGATTGGTCATCTCCCTTGGATTGTTTCAACCGCATCTGAAAAAACCAAAAAAACGCAATAAAACCGGTAATTAAAACCGCTAAAATAATTATTGAGAAAATTATTTCCATTTAAATTAATTCTATCACAAGAAACAAATTTTTTCCTGACAATTTTATCGCTGGAATAATCCGTCAGCTGACGGACTGGTTCCGAAAAACACTCGCCCGAGTTCTTTATTTATGTGTTTTATTTCTTAGTTATTTGCTGCCAAAGCCAAACAGCGGCCAAAATTCCGACAATAAGCCAGACAATCCAAGTTAATCCGGCAAACCAGCCGAAAGACTGCATCATCCCGCCGCCGACTCCTCCTTCATAATTCCCCATCATAAAATTCGTCATATTAGTAATTAGTAGTAGTAATTAGTGACTAGCCACTAGTGGCTAGTAAATTTTATTAATAATTCGGCCTTTAATTGTTTTTCTCAAAAATTATTTCTATTTTATCTTTGTCCTTCATCATATAATTTTCAAACTCGGAATTCTCGCTCCCGTTAACCAGCATTTTTACTCTACCCTCTTCTCCGTTGCATTTATCAAAAATACAATTGCTATTGAATTGTTTTTCCCAAACTTCAAAAAATTTCTTGAGCTTAATGTCTTTTTCCGAAACTATGCCTTTAAATTCCAGATGAATAACGCCGCTGTCGTCATGCGTATGAAGCGGCGAGTGAACCGCTCCTAAACCGATATTAGACGGAATTTTTTGGTTTTCTCCTAAAATCTTTATTTTAATTTCCGAATGCCAATGTATTCCGCGATTGGAGATTATTTTATTTTGCCGTTCTTGATTATTTGAATCCGGAAGATTGTCGGATTTATTAATTTTTGAAAATCCCCAGAAAGCGGCCGCCGCCACCGCTAAAATCACTATTCCTATTTTTATGTTTTTTTCAATTTTTTTATTCATGTTTTTATAATCTTATCCGATAATACATTGTTAGGCAAATCCACGAATTAGTTATCAAACAAACACAAAATTCTTTCTAAAATCTTAATCCGTCAGCTGACGGACAGTCCGCCTCCGCCAGAGTGGGCGGATAGCGGACGTGAACGGATTGAAGAAAGAATTTTAGGTTTGTTTAAGGTTTTGGGTTTACTTAATAACCGGTTCGCACGCTTCCGGCAAGTTTATTTTTTTCGCCATTAAAAATATTGAAAAAGCGAGGATTACAACGCCCAAAACTCCAAATTCCATGCCGTTAAAAGGCAAAAAACCCAAAAATCCGGCGGTTGCTCCGATTCCGAAAATTGAAGAAAGGATTACCGAACCGCAAGCGGCGCAACCGACTCCTAAAAGCCCAAAAATCATTCCAAAAAAACTTAAACCGGCGGATTTATAAAATTTTATCTTCCTTTTAACGTAATAAATCAAGAGCGTGATATTTACGGCAAAAAGAAAAGATATAAGAACCGTAATAATCGCCGAAAAAAGACCGAAACTTTCTTTAAGAATATTAAATGAAGAAAAAATCAGATTTAATTTGTCTTTAAGGCTGATTGTCGGAGAAATCAATAAATCCGAAAAAAAAGAAATATTGGAGAGCCAGGCGGAAAATAGAAAAACCGATAAAAAAACAAAAACGGCAAAAATCGAATAATAAAAATTGCCGAAAACCTTTTTCATTTTTTATTTCAAGGCTTCTTTTATGAAAAGTTTCATCGTATCATAAGGAACCGCGCCTTTTACCGGAGATTTCGTTCCGTCTTTGGCGATAAGAATACTATAGGGCGTCCCTAGGGCGCCGGCATCTTCAGCTTCCTTGGCTTCGCTTTCAACGTGCTCTTTATATTTTCTGCTGTTAATACAGGCCTCAAATTTATTTTTATCAAGACCGATATATTCTCCTATTTTCGGGATTTCGTTTATGTCAATATTATTATTGGAGGGAGTGATTTCAAAATATCTATCCAGATACGCCCAGAATTTTTCGTTTCCGCCGAGTTCATTAGCGCATTCGGCCGCCTCGGCCGCTTTTTGGGCCTTGAGCGGATGTAAAAATTCTATCGGAAAATGGCGGTATATCCAGGCGATTTGACCGTCATATTCTTCAAGTAATCTGCTCATTGTGTAATGAAATTTTTTGCAGAATGGACATTCCAAATCGGAAAATTCTATTATTTTTATCGGCGCGTTGGGATTTCCGCGAATATGGTCGCTTGAAGAAATCGGCTTTGCGTTATCAATGGATGCCGTGAAAGTTTTTTCTTGATTCGCTTCTTTTACAGGAACGCTTTCCCTTTTTAATTCCGCCGTGTAAATCCAGGAACCGGCAATAAGAAGAGCCGCGAAAATTATGCTTATCGGCAATAAATAATCTTTTTTGCTTGTTTGCTCATTCATATTGAAATTATTTAAATACATACTACCAAAATTAAAAAGGACGGGCAAGTTCATGCGCGTCCATTTTTCAGCGGCACCGGTTTGATGTTTTCGGCGCCAACATAATCTTTAAGCACCACCGCCATTTTGGGCAGGATGCCGAAAAGGTGAATTTTTTTGTTGTTATTTTTCGCTTCATTGACCGCCTCAAGCATATGGCGGTCATTGCTGATTATCGCGATATCAGTAATCTCCGAATATCTGGAGAACTTCCAGACCGTCCGGATTATGCTGATATCAACTTTGTCCTCCAGTTTATCGCTGTTCCTTCTCTTGGGACAGCTAATAATATCGTATCCGAGTTCGGACAAATCCTTCATCCCCCAGACCATGTCATAGGGGATGAAAACCAGAGCGAAATCCAGATTTCCGATTTTTAAGAGTTCTTCTTTTAAAATTTGAAAATCAAGAATTTTTCCTTTTCCTATCGCGTCGTCTGCCAACGCGATGTTTTCATAATCTATTAAAGCTACAACCCTCCGAACTTCTGAAGCCGGGGGTTTAAAAAATCTTTCCAAGATTTTTATCATTTGTCTCCAGAAAATTTGGTTGGGAAGCGAATCCGTTCGCTTCCCAACCGCGTGAGCCTACTTGGCGGCGGCGCTTTTTTGCCGCTTCCCGTATTCTCGGGTGGCGGCAAATAGCATCCTTGCAAACTTCTTGGCGAAGTCCAGTAAAAATTTCGGAGTCTTGTCTTCCAGGACAACTCCGGTTTTTACTGCTACCTGCGGGATAAACTTCCCCGCGTTCAATCCAACCCAGGCAAGTGAGCCATAGCCCTCCTTAGCTTCCACAACTATGAATTCCTTTTCCTTGCTCTTTACGGTTTTCACCTCCACCAGGGCGACTCCTTCGCTCTGGCGGGATTCGCCATTCCCTGGCGAAAAGTGAATAACGTAAATTCCGATTTCCTTGCCTGCCATGGCCAAGAGATTAGGATTGCCCTTGGCAATGGCGTCCTTCATCTTCGCCTTTGTCTCCTTGTTGACCATCTCCCAGTACCGGGAGATTAACTGCCGAAATTCGTAAAAAATTTTCCGGTCAGCCGGCGAAGTGCCTTCCTTGTAGAACTCCGAGCGGATATGTATTAAACAGTCACCGCCAAAAACGACCGTTCCATCCGGGAGCTTATCGCCATTATCACGGCGAACTTTCTGCTCGTCGAAAATCCTACCACGTCCAATCTCGACGATTTTCTTCATCCATGAAATGACATCGCTCCGCGATGCCGGATTCGCGCTCATCAATCCGTTAATGAGCGTCGCGACCTTGACGCTTTCCTTGAACGTCTGGTCGCCGGAATTTCCCAGCTCTTCCTTGAGTTGTTTTAGCTGATTCAACCGTTGAATCAGCTTAGGGTCGTCCATAAATCCCTCCACAGCCGTAATTTTCCTGATTTCGGCCGTCACTTCCAAGATTTTCGCCGCTACGGCCTGCGCCGTATCGCGACGATCCTGGATGTTTTTTTGCTCGTCCTTGAGTTGTTCGTCCGTGAACGTTAGCACCGGCTTCGTAGCCAGCGCTTTGATGGCGGCGAAATTAACCGCCGCCGGTTCTTTCTTGGCCTTGGGGTTTTCCAGGGCCTCTCTTATTGAAGCAGCCATGATGGCCTCCTGTTAGTTAAGTTAGGGCTAATAAAAAAACAACAATAATTTTGCGTTTCACCTCCTTATTTAAAATTTTTCAAGTTGCCCGGCGTTTATTAAATCAAACGCTTCGTCTTTATAAATATCATATAAATACGATTATGTCAAATTAATGTACTGGAAGGGTACGTCGATGACACTTTCAATGAAATTAAAGCAATTCTGATTTTGTAAAGAAAACACGCTATCAAATTCCCCAGCGAGGAATTTGCGCTCGCTCTCGGCCTCGCTCGTCCAGCAATAAAAAAGATTTTTCTGAAATCTTAACGGAAGCGCAGCCCCTCCCCAGTTTTATAAATACAAAACTGGGGAGGGGCGTGAGCGGATTGAAGAAAAATCTTTTTTCTTGCCGGATGAGCGAGTCCGCCAGCTGGCTGAGAGCGCGAATTCCTCGCTGGGGAATTTGATAGCGTGTTTTCGCACAAAATCAGAATTGCTTT
>CAYIEP010000030.1:0-7030 GCA_964362515.1 uncultured Candidatus Saccharibacteria bacterium
GTTAAAAAAAATAAACCCGCCGGTCAATAAAATAACGGCGGCAATAATTTTTATTCTTTTGGTCATAATTAAAATTAAGTCTCGGTCGTTTCTCTTAACACGTCTTCTATAGAAACCAATCCTTCCAGCGCTTTTAATATTCCGTCTTGCCTTAAAGTAATCATATTCTGGCGCTTGGCTTCTAAAAGTATTTTTTGTTCCGTCGGTTCGCTTACAATAATATTTTCAAGTTCCGGCGTCATTTTTAAAACTTCAAACGCGGCGATTCTTCCGACCATTCCTTTCTTTTTGCAAACACTGCAACCGCCGGCTTTATAAATTTTGAATTCGCCGGATGGCGGAGCCAATTCCGATTTCCATTTACCCCAAATATCTTCCGGAAGTTTTTTTAGTTCGTCTTCAATAATTTTTTGGATTTCCGACGGCGCTTTCTCGGCTTTTTTGCAATTATCGCACAAACGAGAAAGCAATCTCTGGGCAATCATTAAATTCAAAGAAGACGGCAAAAGAAACGGCTGAACTTTTAAATCCATCAATCTTGGAATAACGCCCAGCGAATTATTGGTGTGAAGCGTTGATAAAACAATGTGGCCGGTTAAAGCCGCGTGAACCGCCAATCCGGCCGTTTCTTCGTCTCTTATTTCTCCGACCATAATAATATCCGGGTCCTGACGAAGTATTTGGCGAAGACCGGAAGCGAAATCATATCCTATTTCCGGTTTTACTTGAGATTGATTTAAACCGTCCATAAAATATTCAACCGGGTCCTCTAAACTTACAATATTTACGTCTTCTTTGTTTAAAATTTGCATTATGGCGTAAAGGGTGGTTGTTTTTCCGGAACCGGTCGGACCGGTAATTAAAATCATTCCGTACGGCTTTTCTATCCCGCTTTTTATTGTTTGATGATTTTTGCCGACAAGCCCCAATTCTTCCAAGCCTCTTAATCCCACCAACGGGTCAAGTACTCTAATCGCCACTTTTTCTCCCACCGGCGTCGGGAAGGTCGAAACGCGAAAATCAATATCCCTTCCCAGTATCACCGTTCTAAAACGACCGTCTTGAGGAACTCTTGTTTCATCTATTTTTAAATTGGAAAGAATTTTCACCCGAGAGACTATGGACTGATGAAGTTCAATCGGCATGGAAATCGCTTTTTCCAATTTTCCATCAACCCTAACTCTTATTCTTAGCCAATTTCTTTGCGGCTCTATGTGAACGTCGGAGGCCTTCATAAAGACCGCCTCTCTTAAAGTGGAAGCGACTATTCTTATAATCGGCGCGTCTTCGGAAACATTGCCGCGCGATTCTTCCAATGAAATAACTCTCCTACTTTCCGATTTTAAACTGCCGACATTTAAAGATTTAACCGCTTCTTCGACTTCGTTGCGATAAGGAGAATAGCGTCTCAAAATTTCTTCCCATAAAGACCTTGTAATCAGGTAAACTCCCAGATTAAGTTTTAATTGTTTGGCGACGAATTTTATCGCTTCTTGAGATTTAACATCATCGGGATTAATCATCCCCACAACCAGAATATCGCTGGAGCGGCTTATCGGAACAATTTTATAATTTCTGACGGTTTCTTCTGGAACAAGCTTAAGGACTTCGTCAGTTATTTCTTCGGCTTTAAACTTTTTAAACGGAACTCCCAGAACCCTGCTTTTGACAACGCACGCCTTATCTTCATCGATAAGCCTCCTTTCGTAAATAAAATCATCAATACTCTTTTTAATAAAAGAGGATTCTTTTAAAAGTTTTTCCGAGATTTCTTCGGAAATAATTTTGTCCTTAACCAGCTCTTGAAGGAAAATTTTATTATCCATTATTTAGGGAAGGAAGGGGTTTGTCTTCCCTATTAAGTCTTCGGGTGTCTGCGGCAAGTCAACATAAGACTTTAAGGCTCCAATATTCTGATTATTGATAAGCGGGTCAAGATTAATTTTCGCAAGGTCGGATATTTCCTGAAGAGGGGCGGGTTTCACAACTTCTATAAACGGGGTTGAAGCGAAAAATAAATAATAAACTCCCGCCAGCGCGAAGACAAAAACAATTAACCAGATGATTACGGTTATCCAGGGAAACGCTTTTTTTTCTTGTTCAACGATAATGGCCATAATTATTTTTCCTGATAATAAGCGTCGACCGTTAAATTATAAAGAAAATTATTAGTCAGTCCCTCTCCTTTTGATTCAATTATTAAATAATTGACGTTCATTATTCTTATGTTCGTTTCAAGATTTTCCAAAAAAGACTTAAAGGATTCATATGTTCCGCCTAGCTGAATATTAAAGCTTACAACCCCCAATCCTTTAATCAATTTGGCGTTGGAAGGTTCTATCGCTAAAGTTCTTGAAGAAACACTATTTACCTCCAATTTATTTAGAAAGGCAAGTCCGGATATTTGATTAACCGCTTCGGAGATGCCTTCGGAAAGAGGCAGTATCTTGGAAATATTTTTCTGAAGCTCTTGGGCCTGATTGGATTCCGATATAAGCGTTTTAACCTTGTCCACCAAAGAACGATTTTCTTCTAAAACCAGGGCCTTTTCCGAAATCTCTCCTTTTTTATTATTTATCCCGGAATAAACGGGAGAAATAAACGAAGAAACGACAATCATCGCTCCTATTAAAAGGATTATTGAAAGAAAAATGCTTAGTAATCTTTTGGTTGAACCTTTCATAAAAATCTTAGTCTTATTTCAAAACGCGCTCCTTTTATTTCTTTATCGGAAGCCGAACTATCCAGAAAAACGCTTTCGACTTCCGGGGCTTGAGAAAAAATATTTAATTGTTCGGAAATCACTTCGTAAGAAGAAGCGACGCCGGAAATTCTTAATTCATCGCTTTTGGCGTCAAAAGCCAAAGAAGTATATCTTACTTTCTTATGAGTATTTTTTTCAAGAAAAGATAATACCGCTGAAGCTTTCGCTTGGGAATCAATAAGCTTGTTTATATTTACAAGCTGGGAATAAAAATTAATAAGTTCGTTTTTTTCCTGCTCTCCAACGGATTGAGATAAAGATTCTATGTCTTTATCAATATTCTTTATTTGAGTATTAAGATACGGGACATAGCCGAAATTCATTCCTAAATAAACAACGATTGCTCCAATGAAAATGAAAAAACTTAAAGAAAATAACTTCCACGGCAAGACAACTTGCAGTCTTTCCCCTCTTTTTAATTCTTCCTCAAGAAGCGATCTTGTGTAGGGCATAATTATGTTCTAATAAATTCTTTTATTCCAAGGCCTATTGAAACGGCGAGCGAAAAACCCAATTCTTTAATTAACGGTTCGAGCTCCGCGGGATAATTGAGTCTTGAAAACGGATTTCCCAATAAAATTTTAAGCCCCATTTGTTCTCCAAAATATTTGTCTATGCCTAAAGTATTGGCTCCTCCGCCGGAAAGAAAAACTTTTTCTATCTTCGCGCCGTAATTCTTTTCGTAATTATCCTTGGCTCTTTTTACTTCGTTGATTATAGCATCAAGAAAGGGCAATGTTAATGTTGATAACTCGTACTCTCCTCCTTTGTTTAATACTCCTCTTTGCTTTTTCAATTCTTCCGCTCTTTTCACGTTTATGCCCAATCCTCTGGAAATCGCTTGAGTTAAAGAAGCTCCGGCAAAGTCGGTTTGTAATGTGTATTTAAGAAAACCGCCGTCAACGACCAAAACATTCGTGAGTCTGCTTCCGATGTCCGCTATAAGCGTCGGTTCATTGTCTCCTACATCCATAATAGCCCTCACTAGACTTAGGCTTTCAACTTCCAAGGCTCTTAAATTTAATCCGGCTAATTTGAAAATTTCTTTGTATTTCTCTATTTGCTCATTTGGAATAGAAATCAAAAATATCTGTTGTTTGATAATTCCTTTTTCATCTTCTCTTTCTCCGACTTTTATCCAATCAATCGCGACTTCCGAAATCGGCATCGGAATGTATTGCTGAATTTGAATGTTTAACGCCTGAGAAACATCTTGATTGGACATTTGAGGAATTTCCAACAAAGTAGTGAACGCGGAAAAAGAAGAAATTGACGCTATCGCGTCTTTTGTTTTGAAATCTCCGTTATCAAGAAGCGTTTTTAATAAATCGGCGGTATTTTTTTCGGCTATTTTAAGAGAACTTGTTTGAATCGCGTCATTCGGTCTTTCTAAATGACCATAGCTTTCGATTATTCCGTAATTTTTAAATTCCGGACTTTCTCCGCCTTTTGATATTTCCGATATTTTTATGGAAGTCGTTCCTATGTCAACTCCCAAATAAGAATTGGCGCCTGTAATAGATTTAAAAATATTTAACATAATTAGGTGTAAGATTTCCTAGCGTTGTTTATATTTTACAGCAGAAAGTCATTTTTCGCCAGCAAGAGAAAAAGATATTTCTTCAATCCGCTCACGGATTTGTTTCAGAAAGTTGTTTTGAAGAACATCCCGCAGTCCCGATTGGCTTGGTTCCCGCGTAGCGGGACAATCGGGACGAGGGGGAAGAAAATTTTGCCGCAGGAGCAAAATTATTCTGGTTCTGAAAAATGATTTTCTGAAACAAATCCTGCGCTTCCGTTAAGATTTCAGAAATATCTTTTTCTCTTGCTGTTCCCTTGCTTACGAACTGGTTCTAAAAAAATAATCTGTCTGAGAATAGATACAAACAACGCTCGAGATTCTTATAATTTAAGCATAACGTTTGTTTAAAAGCGTTCGTTTATAAACGTCCAAATGAGTCAAAATCATTCCCGCTCCTTTGGCAACGCAAAAAAGAGGGTCTTCCGAAAGATAAGTGCTAACTCCCAAAATTCTTTTAAAAAATTCCGGCAGATGATTTATCTGCGACCCCCCGCCGGAAAGAATTATTCCTTTTTCCATTATATCGGCGACAAGCTCCGGCGGCGTTTCATTGAAAACTCTTTGAACCGCCGAAGAAATATCAACAAGATAGGGATTAAGCGCCTCGGCTATTTCGTTGGAATTAATAATTAAATCTTTTGGAAGACCGGAAGATAAATCTCTTCCTCTTATCCGCATTTCAATTTTATTTCTGGTCGGAAGAGCGGCGCCGATTTCTATTTTTATCGCTTCAGCCGTCTGCTCTCCGATTGAAAGAGAATATTTTTTTTTAATGTAATCAGTTATCGCTTGGTCAAATTTATTTCCGGCAATTCTTAAACTTGCCCAGGAAATTATTCCGCCTAAAGCGACGACCGCTACTTCCGCCGTCCCGCCGCCGATATTGATTATCATATTTCCCGAAGAAGAATTTATCGGAATACCCGTTCCCAGAGCCGCTAAAATGGGTTCTCTGACCACATGCGCTTCTTTAGCTCCGGCTTCTCGGGCGGCGTTGATAACGGCCCGTCTTTCCGTTTGAGTAATGCCAGCCGGAACCGATAAAACAACTTCCGGCTTAAAAATATTAAAAGAACCGCAGGATTTTCTAATAAAATATCTAAGCATTGCTTTGGTAATATAATAATCCGCGATTACTCCGTCTCTTAACGGCCTATAAGGAAAAATATCCGCCGGAGTTCTGCCAACCATTTCTTTGGCTTCTCTGCCCACGGCTAAAACAGTATTGTCCGGCAAGCTCAACGCCACTATGGTCGGCTCATTGATAACAAAGCCCTTTCCGGGAACAAAAACTATAGTATTGGCGGTGCCTAAGTCTATCCCTATTTTACGAGTGAACATAAGTAGAGTTTATAAAGTTTGTAAGTTATAAAGTTCGTAAAGCGCTTTAAGAACTTTATGAACTTTCAACTCGTTTAATATCGGCGCCTAATTTTTTCAATCTTTCGTCTATTTTTTCATAACCTCTGTCAATTTGGTAAATGTTGTCAATTTCGGTTTTGCCTTCGGCTATTAATCCCGCCATAACCAAAGCGATTCCCGCTCTTAGGTCTGGAGAAATAAGTTTCTTTCCTTTTAATCTTGTCGGGCCGTTGACAACCGCTCGATGAGGGTCGGCCATTACGATATTCGCTCCCATTTGAGTAAGCATATCCGCGTAAAGCAATCTTCTGTCGTAAATCGTTTCATGAATCAAGCTTGAGCCCTTTGTTTGAGTCATTAAAACCGTATACGGGGGCTGAAGGTCGGTCGCAAATCCCGGATATTCATGAGTGGTAATATCGCAAGACAATAATTTTTTAGAACGCTTAATGACAAAGCTGTTTTTATATAATACGTAATTAATTCCCACCCTGTCAAATAAAGCCCATAAAGATTCCAGATGTTCCGGCCGGCAATTTTTTATATGAATGTCTCCGCTATTTGAGGCGGCGGCGAGCATGGCAAAGGTTCCCGCTTCGATTCTATCGGGAATTATTTCGTATTCTCCGCCGTTTATTTTTTTAACTCCCTTAATAATAATTGTCGGCGTGCCCGCGCCTTTTATTTTTGCCCCGCTTTTATTAAGATAATCCGCCAAGGCGACTATCTCCGGCTCCATGGCGGAATTTTTGAGAATGGTTTCCCCTTCCGCTAAAACGGCCGTCATCATTAAACTTTCGGTGGCGGTAACGCTTACTTTTGGAAAAAATATATCGGCGCCTTTTAATTTTTTTGCTTTCAAATAATAATGATTATCGGAAATTTTTAGAGCCGCGCCCATCTTTTTAAATCCTTCCAAGAACATATCAATCGGCCTGACGGACGCTCCGATTACGCAACCTCCGGGATGGGGGAATTTAACTTCTCCGCGCTTGACCAACACTGGACCGACAAACATTATGGACGCCCTGAATTTATTCATTATGCTTTCCGGTAAATCAACGCGAGAAAATCTTTTTTCTTTTATCTCAATTGTTCTTTCTCCTTTTTTAGAAATTTCGTATCCCAGAAATTCTAAAAGCTCTTCCGCCTTTAAACAATCTTCAAGCTGGGATAAATTAGAGACCCTAATAACCCCGTTTGTAAGAAGAGCCGCCGGAAAAATTTTTAAAGCGGCGTTTTTCGCGCCCAGAACTTCTATCTCTCCCGATAAAGGTTTTCTTCCGTTAATTATGAATTTCGCCATTAATCCTATCTTATTT
>CAYIEP010000031.1:0-7011 GCA_964362515.1 uncultured Candidatus Saccharibacteria bacterium
ATATAATAGATAAATGATTATTAATATCCCAAACATAAAAATAAAAAAAGTCTCTAAGAAATTGTTATTATCTTACGAAAAATTCCTATCTAAATCGCTCGCTAATATTAACGATGTCAAAAAAATAAACGATAAAGTATCGTCAAAACAATTAAAATACATAATTCTTATCGGTATCGGCGGGTCTAATTTGGGAGCAAAAGCGGTTTACGACGCTTTCTACGGATATTTTGACAATATAGAGCCGGATAGATTTCCTAAAATCATATTTTTTGACACGGTTGACCCGGAATTTTCGGAAAAACTGCTGAAATTCATAAAGCCGAATATTAAAAAACCAGAAGAGATTATCATTAATGTCGTGAGTAAATCCGGGACCACGCTTGAAACCGTCTTTAATTATGAATTTTTATTAAAAAATCTGGTAAAAATATTCGGCGAAAAAATAAAAAACAGAATAGTAATTACCGCCGACAAATCTTCAAAACTTTACGCGGAATCAAAAAATAAAGGAATATCAGTGTTAGAAATTCCGGAAAGCGTTGGCGGCCGATATTCGATATTTTCCGCCGCCGGCTTGTTCCCCTTAGCCGCCGCCAAAATAAATATAGACGATTTCATTAAAGGAGCGCGCTCGGCAAAATTAAACTCTGCTTTGTCATCTTCGCTTTTTATGTTTTCAAATTATAAAAGCGGCAGAAAAATAAATGATATTTTTATTTTTCATCCGGAACTGGAATCTTTGGGAAAATGGCAAAGACAACTGCTCGCCGAAAGTCTTGGTAAAAACGGGGAGGGCATTACGCCGCTCGTTTCAATAGGCTCAACCGACCTTCATTCCGTTGCCCAGCTTTATTTAGACGGGCCGAAAGACAAATTTACGACTTTCATATATACGAAAAAAAATAAAAACCCGCGAGCGAAAATGATGAACGCGATTTTCGAGGCGACGAAAAAATCCTACTCAAAGAAAAAAATTCCTTTTATGGAAATAATGCTTGACGATATTTCGCCGAAATCATTAGGAGAATTTATGCAATTTAAAATAATGGAAACAACGCTTCTGGCAAAATTGATGAAAGTTAACGCTTTTGACCAACCGGCGGTTGAGCTTTACAAATCAGAGATTAAAAAATATTAGACTCTTAAGTGTTTTCTTACGGCAATTCCGCTTGATACCACTCCGAGAACAATTCCAAAAAGAAACTGATATCCCATAAAAACGAATCCATTGGAAATAAAGTAATTCCAAATATCAAGTTCCGGAATGAAAATTTTAAAATAAGGAGAGATAAAATAAATCGCCGGAAGAATTATTATTAAACTCAAAATCGCCGAAACAAATCCGTAAATTACTCCTTCAACCATATACGGTCCTCTAGTGAACCAATTAGAAGCTCCCACAAGGCGCATTATTCCTATTTCTTCCCTGTTGGAATAAATCGCCAGCCTGATAGTGTTAAAAGTAACCAGCACCGCTATCAAGGCCAAGAATATCATAAAAATCAGCCCCCCTTTTTTCGTGGTATTTATTATTCTGTTAAGCCTTTCTATAACTAGGGCATTCTGGGCGTAAGTAACTTTTTCAAACGATTCTTTGGAAGAAGACTCGTCTAAATAAGAGGCGATTATTTCGTATTGCCCCGGATTATGGGCTTTTATGTTTAAAGACGCCAAAAGCGGATTATCTTCAAGTTCTTCAAGAGATTGAGACACTACCGGGTTCTGGGCGTGCTTTTCTTTAAATAATTCAAGGGCTTTATCTCTTGAAAGATAATCGATTTTTTTTACTTCCGCCAATGTTTCCAAAGATTTTTTTATTTTGAGAATTTCATCTTCCGGAGTTTTAATCTTGAAATAAACGCTTATGTCTATTTTATCCTGAAGAACGTCAAGCGCGGTATTCGTAAAAATATTAAAGACAATCAATCCCTCAAGAACCAAAAGCGCCAAAAACATTACCGAAATTGTTGCCATCGAAAGCCAGCCGTTTCTTAAAAATCCCAAAATTCCGTATTTAATTATTCTTGAAAGATTAATAAACATTTTTAAGCGAGCATGTATTTTCCTTTTTCTTCGTCTCTTAGTATTTTCCCATTATCAAGACTGATAACTCGTTTGTCCAGATAATTGACGATTTCTTTATTGTGAGTCGCCAAAATAACCGTTGTCCCCAGTTCATTTATTTTCAAAAGAAGTTTAATAATTTCAAGCGCGTTCAAGGGGTCAAGATTTCCGGTCGGCTCGTCGGCGATTATAACATCTGGGTGATTTATCATTGCCCGGGCTATCGCCACTCTTTGTTTCTCTCCGCCGGAAAGCTCTTTGGGGAAATTATTCATTTTGTCTTTTAATCCGACCAGCTCGAGCGCTTGAGAAACGAATTCATTAATATCCGATTGCGGCCGGCCGGCGACTTCTAAAGCAAAAGCGACATTTTCATAGGCGGTCTTTGCCGATAAAAGCCTGAAGTCCTGAAAAATTATTCCGATATGACGCCTGAAGAATGGCATTTCTTTTCTTTTTATTTTATTAACATCGTAAGAACCGAATATTATTCTTCCTTTTGTCGGTTTTTCCTCTCCGATAAGCAATTTTATTACTGTGGATTTTCCCGCTCCCGATTTCCCCACCAATGAAATAAATTCCTTGGGATTAATCGTGAAAGCTACTTCGTCTAACGCTACGGATTCATGGCCGTTGTTTTTGTAAATCTTTGAAATATTTTGGAAGATAATCATTTCTTTATTTGTTAATTTTCATTATATCACCGTCGATGAATAAATCCAGCTTTCCTTCTAAAACTTCATCTACTCTGGAGGTTTCAACGCCGGTTCTGTGGTCTTTCGCCAGTTTATAGGGCTGAAGAATATAAGACCGTATCTGGCTCCCCCATTCCGGCTTAACTTTTGTCTTAAGCTGGCTTATTTCTTTTGCTTGCGTCTCTTCCATAAGTTTTACAAGTTTTGATTTGAGAACCTTGAGCGCTCTTTCCCTGTTTTGATGTTGGGCTCTTTCCGCTTGCGAAGAAGCCGATAATCCCGTCGGCAAATGAATTATTCTTACGGCCGTTTCAACTTTATTGACATTTTGGCCGCCGGGCCCGCTTGACCTGAAAAATTCCACTCTTAGTTCGTCTTCCGGTATTTGAAAATCATTTTCTTTTATTTCAGCGAAGTCGGGAAGCGCTTCAACCAAAGCGAAAGACGTGTGCCTTTTTTTGTCAGAAGAAAACGGAGAAATTCTTACCAAGCGGTGAACGCCGGATTCGTTTTTAAGATAACCGTAAACATAATCGCCTTTAATTTCCATGGTGATGTCTTTTATAAGCCGCTTGCCGGTTTTTGATTGAAAATCTCCCAAATTTTCGTTTATTATTTTTGTTCTCCATCCTCTTAATTCAGAAAATTTGGAATACATTTCCGCCAGCATTCCCGCCCAATCTTCGGCGTCTTGTCCGCCGGCTCCGGCATGGATGGAAATCAACGCAGGGTCTTTGTCGTATTTTCCGGTAAAAAGATTTTCTATTTCCAGTTGATGAAGATTTTTCTTAACGCGATTCAAAATTACCAATACGTCCGAATGACCCGAATGAATTATCAAATTAATCGCTTCTAAATCTTTTTCAATCTCGTCAAATTTCTTTATTAAATTATTTAATTGCCCTATTTCTTTTATTTTGGCGTTGGCAATCGCCCCTCCGTCTCTTTTGGCGGACTTCCAAAAATCAGGGTCGCTTGATTCAAATTCAAGCTCTTTTAATCTGTTTTTCTTTGATTCTACGTCAAAGCCGGCCCGATAAATCTCGGGCTTCGTTTTTTAATTCTTCTATTTTTAATTCTGATTCTTTGTTGGTCATGAATAAATATTATCATTTTACTTATAAATTAAAAAGGCAAGGTGGTCCTTGCTCTTTTTTTTGTCGCCGCGTTAAATCGGCGCGGCATTTTTAGAATTATCTTTCCTATTATTTTTATTATTAAGTATATCCACCAAAACTTTCACGGGATTGTTTTTCTTTTTATTTTCCCGTTTAATCCTTTCTTCGGCCGCTTCCGCTAAGCCGATAATCTCTTCAACGCCCTCCGCCACTTCTGGCGGACAGAGTGTTGGATTTGTCATATTACCGTCTCCTCGTTTCGTTACCTATACTCACTACTTCTGTCTTCAAACGACTTTTCATTTCATTACCTCACTAATGACGGAAAGAACCCCGACACGATAATTTTCATAATTATTGTAAAAATGCTTTGTGGCGGATTATCAATCTCGTAAATTCTCTTGCCGGCCTCATCCAATGATATATTTCCCTCTCTATAATCGGCAATCAATGCTTGCTTTTCAGCGCTACCGGGAACTGTTGTCATAACGCCTCCTGTGGCTAATCGCTATATTCGGTTTTCAAGCTTTCAAAAATACTATACTATTTTATTAATAACTTGTAAATGCCCAGAACCTGTCCCAAGTTTCTTGCCTCAAAATCCGCGCATTTGGAAAATTGGGCGGCATTTTTTCTCAATAAATGAATCGTTGTTATTTTGGGATTTTTGGTTTTCACAATTTCAATATTATTCGCCGAATCGTCTATAAAAAATATTTTCTCGTCGCTCTTTATTTTTTCTTTTCTAATTGTCTTCTTTATTTCATTGTCTTTGTTTTTGTCGGTTACGATAATTTTTTTGAAGTACTTCCCCAGCTTGATTGATTTTATTTTTTGATTTTGGAAATTAATATTCCCCAAAGAAAGAATGTAAATATCTTTCTTTTTGAAAAATCCAAGAAAATTACGGACGTCTTTAAATATGTATTTTTTCGAAGAGTCCGCTAATAATTTTTCAATAGACGCGCTGATTTCTTTCTTTTTATTGTTGTCCGCGTTCAGTATTCGCGCCTGCCTTTCCGGAGAATAATAAATGCCTTTTTGTTTTAAATAAGAATAAGTTCTATCAAAATCTCTTTCCGAAAAACCCGATTTTATAAATATTCTTTTAATATCGTTTCTAAATCTTTCGGCATTAAAAATTACGCCGTCGAAATCAATAAAAATCTTCATTAAATTATGGCTTTAATTAAATTCTTATTGTCTTCCAGTTCAAGAAGCAGCATCAAAGTTTTGGCAAGCTTATCGGGGTCATGCCTGATAAAAACTCTTTGATTAGCCAGAACGTCAACCTTGTTGGGTTTAGACGCTTCTTTGCGCAATAAAGGGGTCAGTATGATTTTATAATTTCTTTCTCTTTTTAATTCCTTTTTGAAAGGCACAAGGAATTCTTTGTGTTTTTGGTATTTATCGACTAATTTTTCAGCCGGACGCGAAGAATTAAAAGTTATAAAATCTATTCTTTCTTTGCCAAGATATTTATTTATTATGCCGGCGTAATCATCAAGGGTGAATTTTTCGGTGTGCCCTTTTTTATTAACAAGATTGCAGTTGAAAACAATGATTGCTTTTGAATCTCTTACGGCCTTGGCTATTCCATTTACAAGAAAATTGGGAATGATACTGCAATAAAAGTTTCCCGGCCCGATAATAATCATATTCGCTTCTTTGATTCTTTGAAGCGCTTTTTTATTGGCCCTGGCCTTCGGTTTTAAATAGATTTTTTTTATCCCCCTTTTTTCAATTTCCGAATCAAGATTTATCTGGTGTTCGCCTTTTAAAACTTTTTCGTTATTCAATTCCATATAAAGATTGACGTCCGAATCGGTTACCGGGATAACTTCTCCTTTAACGTTTAAAAGTCCGCTGACGTCTTCCACTCCTTTTAAAAAATTCCCGTTTATTTTCTCCAAAGCGCTTAATAAAAGATTCCCAAAACTATGGCCTTTCAAGCCGCCGTTTTCAAACCGATAATTCATCAATTCCCGCATTTTGTCCGAAGAATCGGATAAAGCAACGAGACATTGCCTGATATCCCCCGGAGGCAAAACGCCGAGTTCGTCTCTTAATATCCCCGTTGACCCGCCGTCATCGGCCATTGAAACTATCGCGGATAATCTGACCGGATATTTTTTAAGGCCGGACAATAAAACAAAACTTCCGGTGCCGCCGCCGATTGTCACTATTTTTTTCATAAAATTAAATTTTTAATGTATTTCCTAAATTCTTTTTTTACTTCCGGATGCCCTAAAGCGGAATCAACCGTTGCCTTAAGAAAACCCATTTTGCTTCCGCAGTCGTACCGTTTGCCGTCAAATTTCAATCCGTAAACCGGACGCTTTTTAATTAAACTTTTCAGCGCGTCCGTTAATTCTATTTCCCCTCTTTTCGAAAGCTTTGTTTTTCTGATTTCTTTAAATATTTCCGGGGTAAAAATATATTTCCCGACTATTATCAGATTTGACGGAGCTTTCGACGGGTCGGGCTTTTCCACGATATCTTTAATTTCAAAAATCTTATCGGAAATTTTTGTTGCTTTTACAACGCCGTAATTCTTCACTTCTTTTTTGTCCACTTCCTCTATCGCTATCACCGTATCTTGATATTTTTCAAAAACATCCATCATTTGGCGCAAACACGGAATTTTGCCGAAAACCAGGTCGTCGCCGAAAAGAACGGCAAACGGCTCATCGCCCACCAAATGACTGGCGTGAAGAAGAGCGTCTCCGTTCCCTCTGGGAAGTTTTTGACGGACATAAACGAAATTAGCCATCTCCGATATTTCTCTTATTTTTTTAAGAGTGTCTTTCTTGTTTTTCTTAAACAAAGAAGATTCAAGTTCCGGAGAATAATCAAAATGGTCTTCAATGGCCCTTTTCCCTCTTCCGGTTATAAAAATTATATCGGTAATTCCGGAAGCCACCGCCTCTTCAACCAAATACTGAATAACCGGCTTATCTATTATCGGAAGCATTTCTTTTGGCTGGGCCTTAGTTGCCGGAAGGAATCTCGTCCCCAACCCCGCAACCGGAATAATCGCTTTTGTAATCATAATTATTGTTTTGAGCCAGAGAGAGGATTTGAACCCCCGACCTTTCCCTTACGAAGGGACTGCTCTACCGCTGAGCTAC
>CAYIEP010000032.1:0-5958 GCA_964362515.1 uncultured Candidatus Saccharibacteria bacterium
TTCCTTTGTTTATTAATGAAGGCGACATTATCCGCGTCAACACTCAAACGGGAGAATATGTAGAGCGAGTTGAGAAATTAAAGAAATAAAAATAATAAAAAATATTGTACTTATGCTATTAAAACGATCGTTCAGGTAGCATAAGTTAGTTTTTTATAACGATAATTTAATTTAGCAGTACAGTAAGGACAAAGACAAACGGCTAAATCAGCGATTTAGCCGTTTGTCTTTGTGTATTTCACGCCACGGCCTTCTTTACCGATTTGGGTAATACGCTCTTCTTGTTCAAGCTCATTAAGATAATTAGTGGCAGTGGCGTCGCTCACGTCCAAAAGCTTCTAAAATCGTTATTGGCAATTTCGGCTTTACCTTCAAAAAGTTCTAATATCTTATTCTTCGCTTCCGCTTAACATTTTTAATCAAATCTTGTACTCATTTCTTGTACCCATTCCTCAACTTTAGCAGTTTGTTTGGTTGGTTGGCTTCATTTGTTTATTTAAAGGCAGACCGATAACTATTTTATAAATCTCCTCTTTTTTATATTTTCATACTTGTAATCATAACTTTCCTATAGGAATCTTATGATACAATTGATACAGAGGAAAGCGAGAAAATAAATATAAATATCTCTTTATTTTTTAGGGAGAACCTCCTCAAGAATTTTTTTTAGCCCTTCGGTGTCAACGGTTTTTCTCTCTCGTTTTTCTTTCTGAAGCGGCGATATAATTCTAGGCGGTAAAGACACCGGGTTCTTTTCCTCTCTTCTTCTTTCTCGCGTTTTTATAAAACAATCTTTGCAATAAACCGGTCTTTTACCATCCGGCTTAAAAGGCAACACGGTTCCTTTTTTGCAGAGTTCGCAAAACGCTTTAAAAGATTGGATTACCGGCGGTTTTTTTGGTTCATAAATTATTTTTTCCGGAGTAGCTTTAAATTCCGGCTTTTTTAAATCCGGCAAAAAAGCCGCTTCATTAACTCCAACGCCTGATGCTTCGGCTATTTGTTTTTCAACGTCGGCTATGGGCGTTCCGTATGCTTTTCTTGAATATTCTATAATCTCGTCTACATAAGAAATTTCCGGTTTAGGCGACGGCGCAAGAGTAATGGCCGAAAAAGGCCGTGAAGGAACGCCATCAATCATCAGACGCAAATAAACATTATAATTTGGCAGATTCAAAAGGTCTTGTGCCAAAATGTTTGGGCCAAACTGTTTTTCTTCCAAAAATTCCACGTCTTCGGCACCGGTTCTAAAAGCGACAAAAGTGCCGACGTTGCCAAAAACCGCGTCTTTAACAACGACATTTTGGTCGTGAACCAATTGGCCGATATATTGATTGGTAATAATAAGATTTAATCGGTATTTGCGAGCTTCCGATAAAATGGCGGCAAACGCGTCGGTGACAAAATTTTGGAATTCATCAACGTAAAGATAAAAGTCCTGGCGATCTTCTTCTAAAATATCAACTCGGCTCATGGCGGCCAGTTGCATTTTAGTAATAAGCATGCCGCCTAAAAGTTTTGAATTATCTTCTCCTATTCGCCCTTTAGACAAATTAATAATGATAATTTTTCTTTCGTCCATCGCTTTTCTGAAATCAAAAGATGAATGCGGCTGGCCGATAATATTCCGAATGATAGTTGCCGAGCTGAATTGGCCGATTTTATTTTGAATCGCCGCCGTTGCTTCCTGTTCGTAGCGCTGCTGGTACTTAGCGTATTCTTGATTCCAAAACATTTTAATAATCGGGTCGGTAAGCTGATCAACTATCGATTTTCGAAAAATTTTATCGGAAAACATTCTATTAACGCCCAAAAGCGTGGAACCCGGAATTTCAAGAAGAGCTAAAATAGTATTGTTCAATATATATTCCATTCTTGCCGACCAAACATCCGGCCAGATTTTTTTAAAAACTCCCATAAGGCCCGAAGCGACAAGATGTCGCACTTCGGGATTGACTTTTTCAATAGCATTAAAAGCGATTGGATACTCCAAGTCGGCTGGGTTAAAGTAAATTACATCTTCAATTCTTTTTTTAGGGACATAACGCAATAAGCTTTCTGCCATATCGCCGTGGGGATCAATAAAACTCATGCCATGGCCGGCTAGAATATCGGAAATCATCATATTCATTAAAAGAGTGGTTTTTCCGGTGCCGGTTTGGCCGATAATATACATATGCCGCCGTCTGTCATCGGTTTTAATGCCAAATTTCTTCCGCTGGTTGCGGAAAGTTGTTTCGGCAAAATACGTTATATTATTTTCCATAATTCTATATTATAATTTAGCCAATAGGTAAACTGATCGGCGGTTCGGCTTTTTTAGAATCAACGCGCCTTAGGGTTGGCGCTTCAACCACAATCATCGGATAATGATAAATTGTAGCCAGTTCTTCAGTATTTAAAATAAAATCCTTTTTAGGCCATCCTCTTTTAATATAGCGGCTGATAAAATTAATTTTTCTTAAATACTCGCGCCTTTTCTTAAATGGCTGATCGACCGAGGTGCCGGCATCGCTGTTTGACTTAAAAGCGTTCAAATTTACGGTGTTAAACTGCTTAAAAGCCCCATTTACCGCCGCCATATTAGCGCGATTAAAAATATCGCTTCGGGCGATATAAGCGAAACGAATGCTGGTCTTAAAAGCCAGTTTTGACATTTTATTTTCAATCGCCTCAACGACCGTTTTTTCTCCCGGAGAAAGATTTGTAGTACTTGACTTTGATTCTTCCTTTTTTGCCGCCTCCCACTGGGGATAAATAGCGACAGCCACAAGAAGATGTCTTAAAAATTCCTCAATTCCTCCGAAGATACTATCAATCCAACTTTTCTTTTTTTCAATTTTTTTACCGACAAGTTTATTTACCGCTTCGGCGCCTTTTTCTTTCCAGTCTTTTTCGGCGGTTGGTTTTATTAAATATTGAATAAAAATATTTTCGCCAGATTTAAGTTTTGAAAGTATTTCAAGAAAAGGCGCCATTGGATCAACTTGTCTTTCTTCTTCTCTTTCTTCAAAAAGCAGGTAAGTTCTGATGGGATAAAAATCATCTTTATCTAAAATAAGTTCAACGCCGTTAATGTCGGTGGTCTTAGACGGCGTTTTGCCCTCCAAGGGCCTGGCATAATCTAAAACTTCCAAAATTTCGGTGTCAGGATACTGGGCGTGGATTTGTGCTTCAACGAGATTTCTGAATTGTTCGGGAGTTCTTACGAAAAAATAAACTGCGCCGTCTATGCCGGCAATTTCTAAACTAAACCACTCCTGCACTTTACCTTTCCAGTATTTGTCTAAAAATTTTATTCTGGTGAGAATCCCGTGAAAACCGGAAAAAACTTGTTCCATCGCCTTTGGGGTTTTTTGAATATCCCTCGGTATCTTTATTTCTAAGAGGAGCCAATTGATTTTTTTTATGGCCTTATTCTTCAAATAATAGGTCCAAATTTCAATAAAAATTGCGATTAAAAATACCGGCAGCCACAACCACCATAAACTTAAAAAAATGACCAAGATTGTGTAAAGGATATTCATTTCTTAAGAAACCACGTTTCTTAAACTAAGAAAAAGCGTTCATCGTCTGATTTTTTAAAAAGCTTCTTGTTTTGAAGATTAAGCAAAATTGTATTTTCTTTTACAAGACGTTTTGACTGAATGGCTTTGACTATTTTTTCTTTAGTCAAGCCGTCTTTAGAATTTTTTAACAGAGAAACCAAGACGTCGCGCACCGTGCCAGGTGTATAACCCCAATCGGACAGGGCGTACGTTCCTCTCCCTACCAGCACAAAGCGAGAATCTTTGATCAGTTCGTTGTGCACAGTTTGAGGATGGGCTAATTTGGCAGAAAAAACAACCTTGTTAATCAAGTTTGCCACTTCACTAAAATGAAGCGGCCGTTTTTCTTTTTTGAAAACTAAATAGGCCTTGTCTTTTACGCCCTTAGGAGAAATTTCCGGCGAGTGAATTAAACCCCACTGGCCAAAAGGATTTTGGGAAATCTTGGAAGAAAGTTCTACATAAGACATTAGAGCCCTGTCATTATTGGCCACTTTGAGATTGGCGTCTTTGCTTAAGACGGTTAAAGTTTTTAATAAATAATTTCTTGAAACCGGAACATTTTCTTGGTCTAATTTTTTCTTCAGGACTTCCAATAAATTAACGGCATTATTGTAACTAAGCGCGTCGATCGCCCAAGCGGCAAGGCATAAAGGCGTTTCTTTAAAATACGAAAAATGTCCCCGGCCTAAGGCCAAAACAAAATTTATGATATTTTCGCGATTTCTATCCTGAAGAGAAAATAAATTTGCCAGTTCTTTTAAAAGATAATCCTCTCTTCTTACGCCGCCAAGTGCAAACAGGTGAGTTGCGATTGTCTCAAACGCCGGTAAGAGCGATCCTAGAATGCCCTTACTCGTAAGCTGTTTCAAGCCCAGGGCTTCAATTTGCCTCACGCGTTCTCTTGTAATACCTTGATTGCGGCCGATGGCTTCAAGAGTTTGATAGGCCTCGGATTTAAGTCCGAAACGTTTTTCAATTACTGCTCGCACGCGGGGATTTAAAACCCTTATTATTTCATCCAAAATATTTTTTAAATTTGGGCCACGCATGTTTTAAAACTATTATATTAATAATCTAACAATACGCTAATATTGTAAAGTTGTCAATTGACGCCTCGTTTTTTTCTTAAAAAATCATACCAGGTTATAAGTATCGGCGATGCTATAAAAATAGAAGAGTAAGTTCCGGAAAAAATTCCGACTATTAAAGCCAAAATAAAATATCTAAGCGTTTCTCCTCCCCAAATAAATAATGCGAGAAGTGTTAAAATAACGGTGAAGGAAGTGCTTATGGAGCGCACTAATGTTTCGTTGACGCTTTGATTGACAATTGTTGGAAAATCTAAATGTTCATAACGTTTAAGGTTTTCCCTGATCCGGTCAAAAACCACAATAGTATCGTGAACTGAAAAGCCCAAAACCACGAGAAGAGCGACAATAAAGTTAGTTCCAATTTCAACTCCGTAAAAATGTCCAAGATAAGCAAACAGGCCGATAGGAATTATCAGGTCGTGGAAAAGAGCTATCAGAGTGGCTACTCCATAGCGCCAGGAACTAACCGGTTTAGAAACTCGTCTAAATGTCCAAGCAATATAAAGTGAAATCAAAATAAGAACCATAATAATCGCTCTTATTGATTTTTGCTGGAGCTCAATCCCAATAGTCGGGCCAATGGAAGAAAAACGGCTTTCTTCCATTATAATTTTGTTTTTTAGGGCTTCTCCCATCAAAAGCCGGACTGTTTTTTGATGCGTTTCTTCATCGATTTCGCCAAAACGAAAACTGAAGCTACTTGAGCCTAACGGTGAAATTCTTAGGTCGGTCAATTTTAAGGGTTTTAATAAATCATAAAACTGACTTAGTTCCGGTCGATTATTTTCGGGATAATTAATCTCAAGAATTGAACCGCCTTTAAAGTCAATACCAAGGCTAAGCCCCCATAAAATTACGGCAATAATACTCGCGGCAATAAAAATTCCGGAGATTACATAACAAATTTTTCTTTTTCCTATTATATTTAACACATTACACTTGTTTTCTAATTCCCATAAGCCATAATAATTTTTCAAGTGAACTTACCGGAAAAAGTTTTAAGAATGAACGCGTCACAAAAATAGCGGAAAACATGCTGATAATTACACCGATGCCGAGTGTTAACGCAAACCCCTTTACGACGCTGGTTGTAAAATAATACAAAACTATCGTTGTAATCAGCGTTGAAATATTAGAATCGCGAATTGAAGGCCAGGCCCGAGTAAAGCCGATATCAATGGCGGATCCCAAGTTTTTTCCGGCGCGCACTTCCTCTTTCATTCTTTCAAAAATAAGAATATTGGCGTCAACCGCCATGCCGATTGAAAGAATAAAGCCGGCAACGCCCGCCAAAGTGAGAGTAACCGGCACTAATT
>CAYIEP010000033.1:0-4714 GCA_964362515.1 uncultured Candidatus Saccharibacteria bacterium
TTGCGCCGAGGCTGTTTCTTACGATTTCACAAAAAGTGAAAATTGGCGGAGGCGGAGAGATTCGAACTCTCGGTGGGTTGCCCCACACACGCTTTCCAAGCGTGCGCACTAGACCGCTATGCGACGCCTCCGATTTATTTTTCTTTATCTTTTTCTAAAACATTCGTATAAGTCCTTACGCAATTTTTGCCTCCCCGTTTCGCCAAATACATCGCTTCATCAGCCTGTTTTATTAATTTTTCAAAACTTATTCCCTCCTTAAAAGAAGAAACTCCAGTACTGATTGTCGCTCTACTTTCCTTTTCTACTAATTTTCTTAACTTTTCGGCTTTCTCAACCGCTCCTGATTCATCAACGCCCATCAAACTAATAATTATTTCCTCACCGCCCCACCGACAAACGGTATCAATATTTCTGACGTTTCCGGACAAAATTCCGGCCACTTCTTTTAAAATTTCGTCTCCAACCTGATGTCCGTAAGTGTCGTTAATTGACTTAAAATTATCAATATCGCAAAAAAGATAGCTGATATTTTTATATCCCTTATATTCCGTTCTTTTTTCGTTTTCTGGAGACGCTACTCCCTTTAAGTCATTTTCGGCTATTCCCTCAAAATAAGTTTTGGTTTTAAGGCCGGTTAAAGGGTCGTGAATCAAGTCCTGTTTTAATTTCTGGATTAATTCTTGTTGGTCGAGAATAATTTGTTCTTTGACTTGAATTTGTTCTTCTAATCTATCAATCGCCTTCAGTGGGTCATTTCCGTTTTCGCCTTCGCCGTTATTTTCATCGCCTAATTTTTCTTTTGTCATATTAAATTTTCATTCTTTGTAGGGCTTTTATCCTTTCTTCCGTCGGTGGATGCGTCATAAACAGGCTATGAAGCCAAGAAGTTTTATTTTTTTCTTTTTCGCTGAAAGCGGACCCGCCTCTGGCGGAAAACGGGTCGGTGAACCATAAATGAGCCGTGGTATTATTGGCGGTTTTCATTGGCATAGAATCGGAAGAAATTTTTCTCAAAGCGTTGGCTAATCCTTCGGGATAGCGTGTAAGCAACGCTCCGGAAGCGTCCGCCAGTAGTTCTCTTTTTCTTGATATCGCCAACCGGATTAACATCGCCGAAATAGGCGCCAGAATCGCCAAAACTATTCCTATTATCATAAATATTACCTGGGTTCTTCCTTCTCCTCCCTTGCTGTTTCTTCCCCAGAAAAATGACCTTAAAAAAATATCGGACAATATTGAAATAAATCCCGCCAAAACAACGACGACAGTTGAAACCAGTATATCTCTATTTCCTATATGCGAAAGCTCGTGAGAAATTACTCCTTCAAGTTCGTTTTTGTCCAGTCTTTCTAATAATCCTTCCGTTACCGCAACAACCGCGTGTTTCGGATTCCGACCGGTGGCAAAAGCGTTGGGCTGTTTTTCTTTAATAAAATAAATTTTCGGCGTTGGCAGACCGGCGGTGATTGATAGATTTTCAACAATATTATAAAGCTCCGGCATTTCTTCTTTTTTAACCGGTATGGCATTTGCCATTTTTAAAACTATTTTATCGCTAAACCAATAAGCGAAAATATTCATTAAAACGCTGAAAATCACCGCGAAATACAATATGGACGAATTGCCGTAAATTTGGCTAAACAGCCAACCGATAAAAATTACGACAACTAAAAAAAGCGTAAACAATAACCATGTCTTTCTAATATTAGAAGTTTTATGAGCATAGAGAGTCATTTTATAAAAAAACCGCTAGTCGCTAAAACCTAACCTTAATGGCTTCTTTCTCTTCTTCTTTTTCAAGACCAAAAAATTCTTCTTTGATAAATCCGAACTTTCCCGCCACTAAATTTGTCGGAAAACTTTCCACATAAGCGTTGTAGTCCATAACATTGCCGTTATAAAACCGGCGGGCGGCCTGAATTTTATTTTCGGTATCGGCCAGCTCTCTTTGAAGTTCCAAAAAATTCGTGTTGGCTTTAAGCTCGGGGTAATTTTCCGAAACCGCGAAAAGAGTTTTTAAGGCGTTCGTCAGCATATCTTCGGCTCCGGCTTTTTCAATTTTTCCCTGCGCGCCCAAAGCCCTGACTCTTGTTTCGGTTACTTTTTCAAAAACGCCCCGTTCATGAGACATATAACCTTTTACCGCCTCTATTAAATTAGGAATCAAATCGTATCGCCTTTTTAATTGGACATCGATGTCCGACCATGATTCTTTTATCTGATACCGCCTTCTGACAAGGCCGTTATAAGCAAGAATTAGCCATAATCCAATCGCCGCGACAAGAATAATAATTATATTTATCGGATTTAAATAATTCATAGAATGGATTATAACACAGAATACAATTTTTCCAAATATAAAGAAATCCCCCGCGCCAAGAGCGCGGGATGTTCTGAACGCTTCCAATAAAAATTAAAAAGCCCTGCGATTAAAACCGCAAGGCTTTATTTTTTCCGCGTCAAAACGACGATTTATTATAATTCTTGATGACGAAGACCGATAGGATCATATCCGTTACGGTCAATCCATCGCTTAAGAAACGTTGAGGTGTACCGTTCCACTTCAACGCCAAGTCTATTTAGATAATCGGTGACTTCTGGCTCTCTGCCATATTCCCAAATGTAGTACACTTTTTTGATTCCCTTATTTACAATCTGCTTCGCGCAGCCATTACAAGGATGTAGGGCGACCATCATTTGAAGTCCGTTTAAACTCATGGTACCGGTTGAAAGATTGCCGATAGCATTAAGCTCGGCATGCGACCCGCGACAAAGCCCTTTCCCTTCTTGAAGCTTGCCGTCTATAACACGAGCGCATCCTTCTATCCTCGGATCCACATCGCCACGAGCAGCGCCGTTGTATCCGGAAGAAAGTATGATATCGTTACAAAAAATTACCGCGCCCACTTCATAAAAAAGACACGTGGAGCGTTTAGATATAACAATCGCTTGTTGCGCGAAAATATCCAGAAATCTCGGCCGTGTATACGAACGGTCAAGTTTATATTGGAACATTCGCCTTGTCACCGTTTCATCAGTATGCGGAACCCACAAAAGCGGTTCTTTTGATTTCAACATAAAAACACCTCCTAATAGAACCTGATTAAATTATTAAACTATAAAGCTGGCTAAATTATACGATATTTTCAAAAAAAGTCCATATAATCAAAAAAACGCAAAGTTGTTTATGAAACCTTAATCCGTCAGCCGACGGACAGTCCCGCCATTTTGGTTTAACGTCAAAAGGGCGGTTCGTAATTCAAAGTTTTTAGTATTCTTCCGGCAATTGATCTCTACCGTTTCCTTTTTCTTTTTTCTCCGGAATATCGGCGACAACCGCTTCTGTAATCAAAAGCATTGAAGCGACCGAAACGGCGTTCTGTAACGCCGACCTCGTAACTTTGGTTGGGTCAACTATGCCGGCTTTTATTAGATGCTCGAATTTTCCGCTGGAAGCGTTAAATCCATAATCATCTTTTCCCGATAAAACTTTATCGAGAATTACGGCTCCGTTATAACCGGCGTTTTCGGCGATTTGCTTAAGCGGCGCGTAAAGACTTTCAAGAACGATTTTCGCGCCGATTATTTCCGCCAATTGGTCTTTATCAAATTTTTCTATCAATTCTTTTACCGATTCGGCCGCTCTTGCCAAGGCCACGCCGCCGCCCGGCACAATTCCCTCTTCAATAGCGGCTCTGGTGGCGGAAACCGCGTCTTCAATCCTGTGTTGTTTTTCTTTTTGCTCCACTTCCGTGGCCGCGCCGACTTTAATTACCGCCACCCCGCCGGACAATTTTCCAAGCCTTTCCTGAAGTTTTTCTTTGTCAAAATCGGAATCAACTTTCTGAATTTGAGATTTAAGCTGATGAATTCTTTTTTCAATTTCTTCTTTTGAGCCTTTTCCGCCAACAACAGTGGTATTGTCTTTCGTGGAAATCACTCTGTGGGCCTGTCCCAAAGAAATAATATCAATACTTTCAAGCTTTCTGCCGATATCTTCGGAAATAAAATCCGCGCCGGTAACAACCGCGATATCCTGAAGCATTTCTTTTTTTCTGTCGCCGAATCCGGGAGCTTTTACCGCCAAAATATTAAAAATTCCCCTAAGTTTGTTGACCACCAAAGTCGCTAAAGCTTCGCCTTCTACGTCGTCGGCGATAATCATTAATTCTTTTTTGCCGTTCTTAATTAATTTTTCTAAAAGCGGCAGAAGTTCGTTAATGGCGGATATTTTTTTATCGGTGACCAAAATATAAGGATCTTCCAAGGTTGATTCCATTCTCTCCGAATTTGTAACCATATAAGGAGAAATATATCCCCTGTCAAACTGCATTCCTTCAACCAGTTCTTTTAAAAGTCCCGTTGTCTGCGATTCTTCAACCGTCACAACGCCGTCTTTTCCGACGGCCTCTATTACGTCCGCTATCAAATCTCCCACTTCTTTATCTCTGGCTGAAATCGTGGCGACTTGGGAAATTTCTTCTTTATTTGAAATCTTCTTGGAATTTTTCTTCAAATTTTCAAGAACCGCTTCATAAGCTGACTGAATTCCTTTCTGCATTCCAATCGGGTCAACGCCGGAAGCGGCGCTCTTGATGCTTTCTTTTATTAAAACTTGCGCCAAAAGAGTGGCCGTTGTGGTGCCGTCTCCGGCAACATCGTTTGTTTTTGAAGCGACTTCTTTTATAAGCTCCGCTCCGATATTTTCAAT
>CAYIEP010000034.1:0-4531 GCA_964362515.1 uncultured Candidatus Saccharibacteria bacterium
GTCTATTGGTTTGAGTAGAATACGATATATTATATTGACTATCGGGAAAAACCGCAGTACTGTCTATCATATGAAACGACAATTTACCGCAAACTATAAAAAAACAGGCGCCTGGTATTCGGCGTGGGTTGAAGAAATTCCCGGCGTTAACACGCAAGGAAAAACGCGCGCAGAAGCAAAGGAGAATCTCAAAGAAGCGCTTATGTTAATCCTGGAAACAAACCGATTTTTAAACGCGCCGAAACGAGGGCAGAAGATTATCAGGGAAGATTTGATTTTGACGATGTCGTAAAATGAAAAGGATTGACCTTTTTCGGTATCTTTCAAAACACGGGTGCACGTTGGTGCGAGAAGGCGCCAAACACTCCGTGTTTTTTAACGCAGAAACAAGACGCACTTCTACGATTCCGAGACACAAAGAAATAAACCCGTTTCTTGCAAAGAAAATATGCCGTGATTTAGGCATTGAAGAACCAAGAAAAAATTGAATGTTTTATACTATAACTCAAAACAAATACAATCAAACTATGAAAACCTTATCACGAGTTCAGCGCATGACATCAAAAGGGCAAATCACATTGCCGGTATCTTGGCGTGCGATAGAAAATAAATATGCACGGGCATGAGAAATTATTCCGTAGATTTTTTATTTTATCCTCGGAAACAAATTAAGCTTTTCTTCCTTAATTATTCCGTTTTCAATTTCCCAAAGGCGATTCTTCGCGATTTTTATTTTTTCCGGCATAAACGGCTCAAGAGAAATGGCTATTTCTTTAAGGGTTTCAAAAACCGTAAAAAGAATTTTATTTAATTCTTCTCCTTTTTCAAGGCTCCATGGTTTTTGAGCATTTATATATTTATCCGACTCTCTTATTAAGGAAAATATATTTTCCAACGCTTTGAAAAGCTTGAAATTTTCCATATTCAGGCGGTAATTATTTGTTTCTTTTTCAATCGCCGATTTTATGCTTAAATCTATCGCGGTTTTTTTCACGCCGCCGGCGTTTTTTATGAGCGTGAGCGTTCTTTCAAACAAGTTGCCGATGCCGTTTGCCAAATCGCTATTATATTTATTTTTAAATGCCGATTTTTTAATATCACCGTGCTCTTCGGCGGAAAATTGAGAAACAAGCAAATATCTCGCGCCATCAACGCCGAATTGATTTATTAAATCAATCGGGTAAATCGCGTTTCCCAGCGTTTTGGCCATTTTTTGATTATTTATGGTAAATAATCCATGGGCGAATATGTTTTTTGGCAATGGCAAGTCGGCGGCCAAGAGCATCGCCGGCCAGAAAATAGAGTGGAATTTATTTATATCGGCTCCGACAAAATGAAGGTCGGCGGGCCAGAATTTTTTGAAATTTTCTCCGTCCGGATAATCAAGAACGGTAAGGTAATTTACGAGCGCTTCTGTCCAAACATAGATGGTTTGATTTTGAGCGTCAGGGAAAGGAATGCCCCATTTTACTTTTTCCCGACTTAAGGAAAAATCAGAAATGCCGTTTTCTATAATTGAAATAATTTCCCGCCTCCGGCTTTTCGGAAAAATATTTATTTCATTGTTCAGTATTTTTTCTTTTACGGTTGGCAAATATTTTTGAAGATTAAAAAAATAATTTTTTTCTTTTAATTTTTGAGGCAGTTGTTTATGGTCCGGGCAAAGACCGTTAATAAGATTTTTTTCGGTAATGAAATTTTCACACCCGACGCAGTATAAACCTTCATAAATTCCTTCGTAGATGGCGCCGGCGTTTTTCAGTTTTTCAAAAAAATAATAAACTCCTTTTTTGTGCTCTTCGGAAGTTGTTCTTATAAAGCCGTCGTATTCAATATTGAGTTTTTTCCAGCAATCAATGTATTTTTCGGCGATTTCGTCAACGAATTCCTGCGGCGGCTTATTTTCTAAAACGGCTTTTTCTTCAACTTTTGAGCCGTGTTCGTCCAGTCCGGCGGAGAAAAAAACGGATTTTCCTTTTGATTTTTGAGAGCGGGCGATAATATCGGCGTAAATAAGATTAAAAGCGTGGCCGATATGCGGCGCCCCGCTGGCGTAATAAATAGGAGTCGTAATGTAGAATTTTTCTTTCATTGATTGGAATTATAACATATTGTTCTATTTTTTAACTTTTTTCTCGCAAAACCGAGCCAAACTTGGTTTGCTTAATCTTAAAAAGACTTTGATTTGAAAGTTTGGACGAGTTTTTAATTTATCCACAAGGGGGTATTGTTGTTTTCACGAATCTATTTAATAATTGTTCTATGAGTACACTAAACAAATTATTAATATCAAGCGTATTTTCATTGGCGCTTTCTTTTAACGTGCCAATTGTTCAGGCTCAAACGGGGCCGGCCGGCGGAGTTCGCGATGAAATTCGCGATACAAGGCAAAACGTCAGAGAGGAAATCAGGGATACAAGGCAGAATGTCCGCGATGAAATTCGCGACACAAGGCAGGGCGTAAGAGATGAAATCAAGCAGGGGAGAGAAGTTCTTAAAGAAGCAAGACAGGCGCAAGCGGAAAATTTCAAAGCAAAGAAGGAAGAATTTAATAAATTAAAAAAAGAAAAAAGGGAGGAATTTAAGGCAATGGTGGATAAGAAAAAAGAAGACCTTAAAGATAGAATGGAAACAAAAAGAAAAGACTTAAAAGATAAATTAAAAGTTATTAAAGACGAAAAAAAGAAACAGATTGTTGAAAAAATCGACCAAAGACTTGATGAGCGAAACGAAAAAACCCTTAATCATTTTTCCAATGTTCTGGAAAAATTGGAAGAAATACTGGGAAGAATAAGTTCTCGAACCGATAAAGCCGAAGCCAACGGCAAAGACGTTTCTTCGGTAAGAACGCTTATTACGGAAGCGGAGAGCGCCATCGCCGCCAGTAGAAGCGCCATAGCCGCGCAATCTGGCAGAACCTACCCAATAACATTCACGGGCGTTTCAACAACCAGCACATCAACTCCTGAAACTAATTTAAGAGCCGATGTCGGGAAAGCCAGACAAGCGCTTCATAATGACTTGGTAAAAGTAAGAGAAACCGTTTTTGCCGCCAGAGAAGCGGTAAAGAAAGCGGCAGTCGCCCTTGCCCAAATCCCAAGAGTAAATGAATTGGAAATTGAAGATTCGTCCACTTCAACTCCGGCTTCGGCTACTTCAACTAATCAATAAATAAAATTCTATGAACAGCAACAAAAATATATTTATCGCGATAATAATAATTGCGGTTTTGGTTTTAATCGGTTTGGGTTTTTGGCTTTGGCAATCAAATGTTCAAGCGCCGGCCGCGCCCGCTAAAACTTCAGAACCAACTTCACCGACAACCGGTCTTTCTCAAGACAACACCGCGATTATCAGTCAAGAAATTCAAAATATCGACCTTGGCGATATCAACGCCGACTTTAAAGAAATTGACAAAGACCTTCAGGGACTTTAAAGGAAAATTAGTTAAGCTTAATGAATTCCAAAGTTGAAATTTTAACCGGCGTCAGACCGACGGCGGGTTTAACCGTCGCCAATTATCTGGGCGCAATAAAACCTATCATTGAATTTCAGGAAAAAGGATTAAGGCCGTTTCTTTTTGTGGCGGATATTCACGCGCTCACCGACACCGAACCGGCCAAAGCGAAAAAATATGTTTTTGATTTGGTCGCCGATTATATCGCTTTGGGAATTGACCCCGATAAAACCGTAATTTATAAACAATCCGACATAGCCGGCCAAATCAGTTTTTTGACGGCTATTTTAGCCCGTCATATCAGCGTTGCCGAGCTTTTGCGGGTGCCGACCTTGAAAGACAAATTAAAATCCGGCGCCAGGCCGGAAACCGCCAACGCTCTTCTTTTTCTTTATCCGGTAATGATGGCGGCCGATATTTTGATACAACAAGCTAAAAAAGTGCCGGTCGGCGAGGACCAATCGGCTCATTTGGAAGCGGCCAGAGAGCTTGCCCGAAGATTCAATAAAAAATACGGCAATGTTTTTATTTTGCCGTCGGCCCTGGAAGTAAAATCTTTAAGAATTTTGTCTTTAAGAGGGAAGGGGAAAATGAGCAAGACTTCTCCGGCCGGCGCGCTCTTTTTGACCGAAGATTTAAAATCCGCGTCGGATAAAATAAAAAAATCCGAAACCGCCTTTGAAGGAAAAATGACGGAAAAATTAAAAAGCCACATAATTTTGGCAAGAGGCTTGGCCAAGAACGAAAAAGACAAAAAAGAAATAGATTTAATAATTGAAAAGCACAAAAAAGGCGAGGCCGTAATGGGCGAATTTAAAAAAGTTTTTACAAGAATAGTTCTGGAATTTTTAAAAGATTTTCAGGGAAAAAGAAAAAAAATAATTGAGAACCCCGAATATATATCTTTAGTTCTTGAAAAGGGCAAGAAAATTGCCGAAGCCAACGCTAATAAAACAATGGCGCTTGTTGAAAAAGCTTTATTTGATTGATTACAAAAGACGGAACATATCAGTAACACCAAAGCAATTCTGATTTTGTAAAGAAAACCGTCTCGCAGGCCGAACGGGCATGGTG
>CAYIEP010000035.1:0-3256 GCA_964362515.1 uncultured Candidatus Saccharibacteria bacterium
TAAATAGGTTCAAAATAGAAACAGCCGTCGTTGAAAAATTCAAGGGAAGGAAATAGACTTATTGGAATATGAGCCTTAAAACCAGAAGAGTTCTTTTTTATTTTTTCTTTCTTCTTTTTATAATAATAGGCCCGATAGCCATAATTTATTCTTACGGATGGAATCTTAACTTTATTGACGGAACGATAAAAATACAAAAAACCGGAGCAATTTACGTAGAAACCCGGCCAAAAGAAGTAAATATAAAAATAGACGGGAAAACCATTAAAGATGAATCCGGAATAATTCAAGAGGGAACGCTTATAGACAACATCGCTCCAAAAAAATATAAGCTTCAAATAACGAAAATAGGATATAAAAATTGGGAAAAGAATCTGCTCGTTAAACCGGAACTGGTTGCCGAGGCGATAAACGTAATGTTGATTCCGGAAAAAATTAAAGAAGAAAAAATAGCGTTTAAAAAACTAAGAGGAGAAGAAATAGTCGCTCAAGGTCAGCAGGATAAATTCATAATCAAAAACGAAAGAACGAAAAATTATTATCTTTACGACAAAAATAATGAAGATTCCGCTTTAAATATCAATGCGAACTTAATAAGCTTGAGAAAAGATTTTAAAAATATCGTTTTTCACCCGTTTGAATCGAATAAGCTGATTTTTGAAACAAAAAACGGCATAGAAATATTTAACGTTCCCCGGCTAAAAATAGAAACTGTAATAGAAAAAACGCCTTCCGCCTGGACAATTAAAAATCCGAACATCTACTATATTCTAAAAAATAAGGAATTAAGAGTTTTTAGCCTTCTTACTAAAACCGATTCTTTAATAACGTATTTGCCCGAAGGAATTAATCCGTTAAATTCAAATATCTTAAAAATAGAATCCTCCGGCGAAGCGATAGCGATGATTAATTCCTTAAATGACCTGATAATTATAGACCGACAAACCCCGGTCAAAATCGCCCACAACGCCGAATTATTCGCGCTTTCTCCTGACGCCAAAAAAATCGCTTTCTCGGAAAACGGAAAAATAAAAATATATTTTATAAAGAACTGGCAGAAAAATTTTTACAGAAAAGCGGGGGAAACCGCCGATTTAGAAACGGAAGCTTTCCTAAATATTAAAAATATAAAATGGCACAATAATTCTTACCATCTTTTTATAGAATACGGCGACGACAAAAACAAATCCGTTGATTTTATGGAAATAGACGAAAGAAAACCCATAAATAAATATAATCTGCTAAACGGAATAAGAAGTTTTTATTATGATTCCAAAAACGACTTGTCTTATTATACGAAAGATTATGCCGTCTACTTTTTTAAAATAGAGTAACGAGCGGTTATTAAATATATGATTGAAGCCGCCAGTCCGCCCAATAAATCAAAAAATAAATCTCCGAGCGTATCGGCCGCTCCCAGTTTCAGAAAATCGGAATAGCCGCGGCTTGATATAAAAATATCGTAGAAAAATTCCGAAAACTCCCATAAAACTCCGATTAAAGCGACGAAAGACAAAGAAAGAATAACGGTAATTAAGTAATTGGGTAATTTTGTCAGATAGTCAAATTTCAGATTTACCCAAAAAAAGAGCATTGCCGCTAAAATCCCGCCCAAGAAATGCATCGGCATATCAATCCAAGAATAAGTCCAATACCAATGGTTTAAAATGGCAATCGCGTGAACGGTTAAAATAAAAACCAAAAGAATGATAATGGATTTTAAAGAAAACATTTTATCTCTTTTTCCATTGCGGCGCCCGCCTGGCTTTTTTCAATCCGTATTTTTTTCTTTCCACCGCTCTTGGGTCTCTTGTTAAAAACCCGAGGTGTCGAAGCCTTTTTCCGAAATCGGGATTAAATTTAACCAGCGCCCTTGATATCCCAAGACGAATGGCTTCCGCCTGACCGGTTATTCCTCCTCCTTTTACTTTTACTTCCACACCTAATTTATCGGTTACTTTCATCTTCTCAAAAGGCTCAATGATTTTATTGCTAAGCCTTAATAAGGGAAAATATTTTTCTACGGTTTTACCGTTAACGGTTATTCCGGATTTTTTGGCGTAAATACGCACTCTGGCAATAGAAGTTTTTCTTCTTCCGATTGCTTCGAAATACTTTTCTTTTTTTGTTTTTTCCGCCGTTGCTTTCATTGTTTATTTATTATTTGCCGATAGCCAACCTTTTTATTCTCTTTATTCTTAATTTATTTTTCGGAAGCATTCTTAAAACGGCGAGCCTTAACGCTTCACCCGGGCCCTTTTTTTCTAAAATCATTTTTAATGTTTTTTTCTTCAAATGACCCAATTGCGTCGTATGCTTGTAATAAATCTTCTGTTCAACTTTTTTCCCGCTGAATTCCATTTGAGCGATATTTTTAATTATAATATTGTCATTCCCTTCTAATCGAGGTTCATAGTTCGGGCTTCTCTTGCCTTGTAAAATAATCGATATTTCCGAAGCGAGCCTGCCTAATTTTTTATTTTTCGCGTCAATAATGTGTTCCATAAAAATATATTATTTTTTCCCCTCTATTATCATTTGAGTAATATTAGAAGGAACCTGTTCGTATTTGTCGAATTCCATTGTAAAACTTCCTCTCCCTTGAGTCATTGAACGAAGATTCGTTGCGTATCCGAACATTTCCGAAAGAGGGATTTTCGCGTCAATCACTTTTATATTAGCTCTGTCATTCATTGCTTCTATTTTTCCTCTTTTAGAATTCACGTCGCCGGTAACATCTCCAAGAAAATCAGAAGGCGTAATTATCTGGGTTCTCATTATTGGCTCAAGTATTATTGGTTTGGCGTTTTTGGCGCCTTCTTGAAGAGCCATGGCCGCCGCTATTTTAAAAGCGATTTCCGAAGAATCAACTTCATGAAAAGAACCGTCAAAAAGCGTTATTTCAATATCCGTTAGAGAATAACCCGCTACAACGCCTTTTGTCAAAGATTCTTTAACTCCTTTTTCAACCGCCGATATAAATTCTTGAGGGATTGTTCCTCCTTTTATTTTATTAAAAAAAACGAAACCCTTTCCCCTTTCAAGGCCTTTTACTTTAAGCCAGACATGGCCGTATTGTCCGCGTCCGCCGGACTGACGAATATATCTTCCTTCGGCTTCGGCCTCGCCAAGAATTGTTTCCTTATAAGCTACTTGCGGACGTCCCACTTTGGCATCAACGCCGAATTCCCTTTTCATTCTGTCCACTAAAATTTCCAGATGAAGCTCGCCCATTCCGGAAATAATTGTTTCTCCT
>CAYIEP010000035.1:3266-4513 GCA_964362515.1 uncultured Candidatus Saccharibacteria bacterium
CTGTTTCTTGGTCGGAACTGATTCTAAATGTCGGGTCTTCTTCGGAAAGCCTTTTCATGGCCATTCCTAATTTTTCCTGGTCAACCTTAGTTTGGGGTTCAATTCTTACGGAAATAACCGGTTCCGGAAAAACAATTTTTTCAAGAACAATTCCATTATTCGTATCGCATAAGGTGTCTCCGGTTGAAGTATTTTTTAAACCGACTATCGCGCCTAAATCTCCCGCGTACATTTCTTCAACTTCTTCGCGAGTGTTGGCATACATTCTTAAAATTCTTCCTATTCTTTCCTGGTCGGATTTGGTTGAATTGGCGACATAGGTCCCTCTTTTAATTGAACCCGAATAAACTCTGAAATAAGTAAGTGTTCCGACATAGGGGTCGGTCGCTATTTTAAAAGCCAAGGCCGTAAACGGCTCATTATCTTTCGGCTGACGAATAATTTCTTCTCCGGTTTTCGGATGCGTTCCCTTAATCGGCTTAATATCAATAATATCAATAGGCGAAGGAAGATAATCTATTACTCCATCCAAAAGAAGCTGAACTCCTTTATTTTTGAGAGCGGACCCGCAAAAAACCGGAATAAGTTTGCCGCTAATAGTCGCCTTTCTTAAAGCGTTTCTTAATTCTTCGCCGGTAATGTCGGCTCCGTCAAGATATTTGCGTGTTAATTCATCATCGGTTTCGGCTATTCTCTCAATTAAATTTATTCTTCCTTTTTCCGCGTCGCCCTTAATATTTTGAGGAAGAGCCATTTTAATTATCTTTTCTCCTTGTTCACCCTCAAAGAAATAAGCCGTCATATCTATTAAATCAATTACTCCGGAAAATTCCGATTCCAGCCCTATCGGCAATTGAACCGGAACGGCATTTACACTAAGCCTTTCTTTAATCGAACGGAGGGAATTTTCAAAACTCGCTCCCATTCTGTCTAATTTATTTATAAAACAAATTCTCGGAACCATGAATTTATCCGCCTGATGCCAAACGGTTTCCGATTGCGGTTCCACTCCGGCCACTCCGTCAAAAACAACAACCGCTCCGTCCAAAACCCTTAAAGACCGCTGAACCTCAACCGTAAAATCTATGTGTCCGGGAGTGTCAATAATATTTATTCTGTGTTCGTGAGATTTTTTTATTTTCTGTTTTGCCTCGTCGTCCGAAGCCATTCTTAAATCTCTTGTTCTGGTCCAGAAGCAGGTAGTGGCGGCGGCGGTAATTGTTATTCCCCTTTCTTTTTCCTGTTCC
>CAYIEP010000036.1:0-4435 GCA_964362515.1 uncultured Candidatus Saccharibacteria bacterium
TAGGTTCGGACTTGGTACAATAGACACACCAAATTGGACTTCGTGATTTTTTGTGGGGGAGGAATTTTAGCGAGTGAGAAGCTAGAAAAAATCCTCACGAAATAATAAAATTATTTCATGGACAAAGCATCGGCTTTACAAAAATTAGAACAAGAAATTGCCGCTGACAAAAACCTTCCGTTTCAATCAAATCTTGTGTTTGGCGAAGGGAATCCTGACTGCGAAGCGCTTTTTATCGGTGAAGCGCCTGGGGCAAATGAGGATATAGAAAAAAGACCCTTTGTTGGTCGCGCCGGGCAATTGCTTCGCGCATCAATCCGCGAACTCGGCTGGAAAGAAAAAGATGTATACATTACGAATATTGTGAAGCGCCGCCCGCCGGAGAACCGCGACCCCCTGCCGGAAGAAATTGAAAGTTACAAACCGTACCTCACGCGCCAGATTGAAATTATCAATCCGAAAATAATCGTGGCCCTCGGCAGATTCTCCATGAATTATTTTTTACCCGAGGCAAAAATTACCCGCGACCAGGGAAAACTTTTTAAAACGGGCAATTGGTATGTCGTGCCCATGCTTCATCCCGCCGCCGCCTTGCGTTCCACGGGAATGATGAACGACTTCATGGAGAATTTTAAAAAACTGCCGGCGATTCTAAAAAAAATTGACGCTAAAGAAACAGAAGAAACAATAATGCCGCCGCAAGCGGAGAAAAAAGAAAAACCGAAAGACACGCAATCAAAACTTTTCTAATATGGATATCTCAAATAATTTTAAACCAAATAGCGGCAAAAATTTAATAATTAATTTAAAAGACGGCAAATGGGCAAGATTGCCGATTAAAACTCATATCATCACCAAGGACGATAATATTTCCGATATCGTAAAAAAATACGCGGAATCATATCTTCAAAAAGGCGACACTCTTTTCATAAGCGAAAGAATTGTAGCTATAAGCCAAGGCCGCGCTTTTCCGATAAAAGACATTAAGCCTTCTTTTCTTGCGAAATTTCTCGTTAAATTTATTCACAAATCTCCCTATGGAATAGGTCTTGGAAGTCCTTGGACAATGGAACTGGCGATAAAAGAAGCGGGAGCGTTAAGAATAATTATAGGCTCGTTAGCCGCGGCCATCACTAAACCCTTTGGCATAAAAGGCGTTTTTTATAAAGTTGTCGGAAAAAATATAAACGCGATTGACGGGCCGTGTTCTTACACGTTGCCGCCCTACAATGAATATGCAAAATTAGGTCCGGCCGAGCCCGAAAAAACGGCGAAAAATTTAAGTAAGGAAATAAACCGCGATGTTGTTATCATTGACGCCAATGATTTAGGCGTTGCCGTTCTTGGCAAATCCAATAAGAATATTTCCGATGCCTTTTGTGAAAATGTTTTCAAAGATAATCCGCTGGGGCAATCGGCAGAACAAACGCCGCTGTGTATTGTTAGAAAAATCTCGTAGGAAAATTGACAACGGTTCTTAATTTTCTAAAATAACTGTATGGCCGATATTAGAATAAGAACAATGAAGACCGACATGGAATCAATGAAGGCGAGCGGCGGAGAAGCGCCAAGCGGAATTGATATGGATTCCGGAGACGGAAAAATTAACGGAGAATCCGGGATGAAAAAATCTTTAATAATAATATTCGGTATTTTGATTATTAGCGTCATTTTCGGTCTTTTGGGGTACTACATTATTTTCCCTTTAATATTTTAGTAATTAATCAATGGACAAGGAACAAATCGAACAATTTAGAAGAAAGCTTGAAATTAGCGGGAAAGAAATAGAAGAAGAAATAAAAAAACTGCAAAAAATAACCGATTTCGGAGACGATATTGACCCAGACGAAGAAACCAAAGAATCGGAGCAATTCGGCAACCAACTGGCAATGGCTCAACAGCTTAAAGCAAGGCTTTCCGACATAGATTCGGCGTTGAATAAGATAGGAAAAAATTCTTACGGCAAATGCGAGAAGTGCGGTTCTGAAATATCTTTAGATATTTTGGAAATCGTTCCCGAATCAAGACTTTGTCGGGATTGCAAGAAAAGTCTTAAATAATTATGGCAAAAAATCTGTCGAAAGTTTTTTCTGCGGAACTTGACGGCATAGACGCTAAATTAATAGAAGTGGAGGTTGATATAAATATCGGTCTTCACTCTTTTAATATTGTTGGCCTTGCCGATAAGGCTTTAAGCGAAGCGAAAGAAAGAGTCAGCTCGGCTTTAAAAAATTCCGGCATTAAGCCGCCGACCAAAGAAAACAGAAAAATCACCGTTAATTTGGCTCCGGCGGACATAAAAAAAACCGGTTCGCAATACGATTTGGCGATATCGATAGGTTATCTTCTGGCAACCAAGCAAATAAAAGATTTTGAAACAAGAAATAAAATATTCATAGGCGAACTTTCTTTGGACGGAAGCTTGAGATCGATAAGCGGCGCTCTGAATATCGCGGTAATGGCGAAAAAAATGGGTTTTGAATTTATTTTTCTGCCGAAACAGAACGCGGAAGAGGCGGCCCTGATTAAAGGAATAAAAATAGTTCCCACTTCAAAAATCAGCGAATTGATAGACCATTTAGAAGAAAGAAATCTCATAGACTATCAAAAAGAAATTGATTTTTCGCCGAGCGATAATTTTTTCGGCGTTGATATATCGGAAATCAAGGGGCAGGAAAACGCCAAAAGAGCGTTGACTGTTTCGGCCGCCGGCGGTCATCACATTTTAATGTCCGGCCAGCCCGGAGCGGGGAAAACAATGATGGCTCAATCCCTGATATCAATTCTTCCGCCGCCGTCTTTGGAAGAAGTGATTGAAATTACGAAAATATACAGCGCCTCGGGATTTCTAAAAGAAAATTCTTTTTTAAATTTTAGACCATTCAGATCTCCTCATCATAGCGCTTCCTCGGTAGCGGTAATCGGCGGAGGGACAAATCCCAGACCAGGAGAAATAAGTCTGGCTCATAATGGAATTTTGTTTATGGATGAGATTCCGGAATTCAAACGGGATGTTTTAGAAGCCCTGCGTCAGCCGATTGAAGAAGGCGTGATTCATGTTTCCCGGTCAAAAAGAGCGGTTTCTTTCCCAGCGGAATTTTTGTTTGTCGCCGCGATGAACCCCTGCCCGTGCGGTTATTTCGGGGATTCGGAAAAAGAATGCCGATGCACGGCCAATGAAGTTTTTCGGTATCAGAAAAAAGTTTCCGGTCCGCTTTTGGACAGAATAGACATTCAAATAGACGTGCCAAGAGTAAAAATAGAAGAATTAAGAAAAAAGGGAATAGACGAAAATTACTCTTCAAAAATTAAAAATCAGGTCAAAAGAGCCAGAGAATTACAAAAGGAAAGATTTTTAAAAGCCGGAGTTGACATAGAATTAAATTCAGAGATGAGCTCAAAAGAAACCGATGAATTTGTATCGCTCGATGAGTCGGCCGAATCGTTTTTAAAATCGGTTCTTGATAAGTCTTTTATTTCGGCAAGGGGATATTACAGAATTTTGAAAATTGCCAGAACAATCGCCGATTTGGAAGAATCGAAAATTGTTTCTTCAAACCATTTAGCCGAAGCGTTTCAGTATAGGGTTAAAGACGGCGAAAGATGATAAAACTTGGACAGCATTTTTTAATAAATAAAGAAAAAACAAAAAAAATAATTGAGGCGCTGGATTTAAAAGACGGAGATTTTTTGATAGAAATCGGCCCCGGGCACGGGGAGCTGACGAATGAATTAAAAATCAAATCCGCCGGATGGCGGACAAAATTAAGAATTATTGCCGTTGAAAAAGACGAAAAATTGGCAACTTATATTCAAAAAAAATTCGTTCAAGACAAGAACATTCAAATTATTCAAGAAGACATTTTAAAGATTCTACCGGACTTAATTATTAAATTACCCGATTATCCAGCCGCTAATTATAAAATCACAGGCAACATTCCTTATTACATTACCGGTTATTTATTGAGAATTATCGGCGAATTAAAAAACAAACCGAGATTAACGATTTTAATGATTCAAAAAGAAGTGGCGGAAAGAATTTGCGCGAATCCTCCCGGAATGAATTTATTGGCCGCCAGCGTTCAGTTTTGGGCGGAACCGGAAATAATAGAATACGTTTCCAGAAAAGATTTTAAGCCCCAACCGAAAGTTGATAGCGCGATAATAAAATTAATAACTCTACGAACCGCAAACCACAAACTGCAAACCAATTACTATAAAACCATTAAAATCCTTTTCAAACATCCCAGAAAAACAATATTAAACAATTTAAGGCCGGTCTCCGAAAAATTAAATTCCATCGGAATTGATTTGAAAAAAAGGCCCCAAGATTTAAGCGTTGACGATATTAAAAAAATATCGGAAATGATATACTAAAATTGTAAGAAATCGCCGCGTTGTTTACATTTTTACGACCGAAGACAGATTTTGCTTT
>CAYIEP010000037.1:0-4207 GCA_964362515.1 uncultured Candidatus Saccharibacteria bacterium
GGCCATCAGATGTATAATAAAGAGGATGATGACGGACGTCCTCAATAAAAATTTTATCAACGAAGCCGAAGTGGACAGGTCTAATTTTAAAATAGGCTTCCTGGCTTTACTGGGAATAATATTTTCTTTTTTATTCGGCTATTTCATCAACGATTTTATCATCGGCGGCCAGTCGCTTTATTTTTATTTTGGTTTTGCTTGCGGAATTATTTTCGGGGCGATATTTCTTCTTAAGGCTTTTTTTATGAAGTCTTCAGATAAAATATTTTTAATAGTTTTTCTTGAAAGCTTGGCGTTGTTTTTCGGTTTTTTCAGACAGCTTTCTCCGGTTATCGGGATAGCGGTTTTTATCGCTTTTTTAATTTTGATTTCGGGAATATTCGGCGGGAAAAGAGAGCTTCAGAATTTTTTAAAAATAAGATTTTGGAAAATAGGAAAAGTTGTTCTTCCGAAAGTGATTTTGGCCATTACTTTGGTGTCAAGCGCCGCTTATTTTAATAATTTTTATAAAAATATCTCTTTAGCCGAAGTCCAAATATTATCTAAAGAAGCCTTTGAAAGAATAATCGCCCCAACCGATTTCATGGTCAAAAAATTCTATCCCGGATTTGATTTTTCATTAAAAGCCGAAGATTGGATAATAAATATGGCTAAAAGTCAGATTGAAGACAGCTCGGCGGCGTCTGTTTTCCCGGCGTCCGCGAAAAGTCAACTTGTTAAACAAGCCTCCGACCAATTAAAGAAAAGCATTACTGATTTTTCCGGCGCGCCGGTTAATTTCGGCTCAAAAATTTCCGAGGCGATTTACGACGTCGTTATTTTAAAGATTAAGCAAATGGCCCCAAAAACAAAAATAGTTTTTATGGCTTCCGTTTCAGCCTTGATATTTTTAACGGTTATGGGATTTATTTTACCCATCAGATGGATTATGGCGGCATTGGCGTTTATAATCTATGAGATTTTTCTGGCTGTCGGATTCGCGACGGTGGCAATGGAAGGAAGAAACAGAGAAATTATTATATTAAAATAAAAGAGCGATAATTATGGCAAAAGATTATTACAAAATTTTAGGCGTAAATAAAAACTCGAATGAGGAAGAAATTAAAAAAGCCTTTCGCCGGCTGGCTCATAAGTACCATCCCGATAAGGGCGGAGATGAAAAGAAATTCAAGGAAATCAACGAAGCCTATTCCGTTTTGTCGAATAAAGAAAAAAAATCGCAGTACGATAGATTCGGTAAAGTTTTTGACGGTTCTGCCGGAATGGGCGGATTTGATTTCAATAATTCCGGCGGTTGGCCGTTCGGAGAAGTAAAATTCGATTTTGATAACGCTTCCGATTTAACGGATATTTTCGACGCGTTTTTCGAGGGTTTGGGCGTAAAACAAAAAAGAAGAACTTATGAAAGGGGAGCGGATATGGAGGTAGTTCAAAACATTACTTTAGAAGAGGCCTTTAGGGGATTAACAAAAGAAATAAATTATAAAACCGCCGTTAGTTGCGGAAAATGCAACGGCCTAGGCCATGACCCAAAATCCGGATTTGAAAAATGTTCCGTTTGCGCCGGTCGAGGAGAAATAAAAGAAACCAGAAGAACATTTTTCGGAGTTTTTAATCAAATTAAAACTTGCGAGCATTGTTTCGGCAGCGGCCAAGTTCCCAAGAAAATTTGTGAAATATGCAAAGGCTCCGGCAAAGTGGAAGGGGAAAGAACGGTAAAAATAGAAACCAGGCCGGGAATTTCAGACAATCAAATAATTAAAATTAAATCAGTCGGAGAGGCCGGCATTCACGGCGCCGCCGAAGGCGACCTTTATATAAGAATCAATGTTTTAAAGCACCCGATTTTTGACAGAATCGGGGATGATTTGTTTATTAAAAAAGAAATAAGTTTGATAGATATTTTATTGGGGAAAAAAATTGAAACACCCACAATTTCCGGAAATAAGCTTAAGATTGAAATTCCGTCAGATTTCAATTTAAAAGAAAAATTGATAATTTCCGGCGAGGGAATGCCCCACTTCGGTTTTTCCGGAAGAGGAAACTTGATAATAGAATTAAAAGTAAAAACTCCAAAAAAGATAAGCGATAGGACTAAAAAAATATTGGAACAGCTTGAGGGGGAGCTTGAGTAATATTATCGATGCGAATATACTAATTTACGAATTACGCGAAACACTGACAATCTCCGCCCGTAGCTCAGTTGGTAGATCCGTCAGCTGACGGACTTTTAAGCAAAATAGAGAATGAGTATGTTTAAGGTAAAAATATAAATTATCATCCGCCCGTAGCTCAGTTGGTAGAGCAGTTGCCTTTTAAGCAAATGGTCGCAGGTTCGATTCCTGCCGGGCGGACTATATATGTCTATTTTAGATAAAAAAATAATTGAACATCTGGCGGATTTGTCGCGTATAAAACTGGATAAAGAAAAAGAAGAAAAAATTCTTGATGACCTTAAGAATATTTTAAAACATTTTGATAATCTCAAAAAAGTTAACACCGACAATATAAGACCGATGACCGGCGGAACATTTGTTAAAAATGTCGTTAGAGAAGACGAATTTGATAATAGAAAGGTATCTAAAGAAAAATTAAAAGATTCTTTTCCGGAAAAAAAAGACGATTTTTTGAAAATCCCGCCGGTGTTTTCCGCCGAAGGCGGATCCGCCTCTGGCGGAGAATAAAATGAATTTTTCAGGCCTTACAATTAAGAAATTTCATCAAGGATTGATTAATAAAGAATTCTCCGCTACGGAAGCGACTAAAGATTTTTTTGATTTAATAGAGGAAAAAGACAAAGAGATAAACGCCTATCTTCGCTTAACCAAAGATTTAGCCTTGTCTCAAGCAAGATTGACGGACGGCGACTTGTCCGAAGAAAAAAATATTAATATTTTATCGGGAGTCCCGTTGGCGGTTAAAGATAATATATTAATAGAAGACGAATTATGCGCGGCCGCGTCTAAAATTTTAATGAATTATAGGGCTCCTTACGACGCGACGGTGATCGATAAACTTAAAAAAGCGGGCGCGGTTTTTTTGGGGAAAACCAATATGGATGAATTCGCCATGGGTTCTTCAACGGAAAATTCGGCGTTTAAAATAACAAAAAATCCTTATGATTTAGAAAGAGTGCCGGGCGGTTCTTCCGGCGGCTCGGCGGCGGCCGTGGCTTCGGATATGTGCGTTGCCGCTCTTGGTTCCGATACCGGCGGGTCAATCACGCAACCGGCGGGTTTTTGCGGGGTAGTTGGATTAAAGCCGACATACGGCGCGGTTTCTCGATATGGATTAATTGCGATGGCTTCCAGTCTTGACCGAATCGGGCCGATCGCCAAGACCGTTGAAGACGCGGAAATTTTGTTTAGAGAAATTTCCGGCAAAGATGAATTTGATTCAACCAGCGTTGATTCCAAACCGCAAACCGTAAATTACAAAATAGAAGATATTAAAAAATTAAAAATCGGGCTTCCCAAAGAATATTTCATAGGCGGATTGGATAATTATGTTTCTTCTGAAATAAAAAAGGCGATTAGTAATTTAAAATCAATAGGATTTGAAATTAAAGAAATAAGCCTGCCCCACACGGAACACGCCTTATCTGTTTATTACATAATTATGCCGGCGGAAGTAAGCGCGAATCTCGCGCGTTTTGATGGCATACGCTATTCGCGAATTAAAAATGCAGAGCTAAGAATGCAGAATTTAAAGGATATATATTTAAAACAGCGGGGCGAAGGATTCGGCGATGAAGTAAAGCGAAGAATTATTTTGGGAACATTCGTTCTTTCGTCGGGCTATTACGACGCTTATTATAATAAGGCGCAGAAAGTGAGAAGTTTGATAAAAAATGATTTTGATAAGGCTTTTGATCCGTCAGCCGACGGAGTTGACGTTATTTTAACTCCGGTTTCGCCGACGCCGGCTTTCAAAATCGGAGAAAAAACCAGCGACCCGCTTTCAATGTATCTATCTGATATTTTCACCATACCGGTTAATTTGGCGGGATTGCCGGCTCTTTCAATGCCGGTGAGAAATTATAAAAATTCGGGAAATTTGCCCGTTGGCTTCCAGCTTATAGGAAGACATTTTAAAGAATCCGATATTTTGGGAATCGGAAAATATTATGAAGAAATGATAAATAATTTATAATTTAAAAATGGAAAAATCCGAACAAAAAATTTGTCAGAACTGTAAACAAAACTTC
>CAYIEP010000038.1:0-4185 GCA_964362515.1 uncultured Candidatus Saccharibacteria bacterium
GAAATAAACGCCGACGATATTGAATTCAAAAAATCCGACAAATTTGAGGCTGAAACAGAAACAAACATTGACGGCCAAAAAATTTGGCTCGGGATTAAAAAATTATAACTATGACTGATTTTTCTATTTTGATTATTTCTTATAACGGCAAAGAATTTCTAAGAAGATGTCTCAATGCGGTTCAGAAAAGCGTATTGAAACCGAAAAAGATTATAATTGTTGATGACTTTTCAAGCGACGGCACGGAGGAGTCAATAAAGAAAGAGTTTAATTATGCGGATTTTATCAGAAACAAAGAAAATTTAGGACCGACAGCGTCGCGCAATCGTGGCGCGAAATTAGCAGATGGAGAATATATTATTTTTTTGGATAACGACATTTTATTGAGGCCGGACACATTACAAAAACTTATTATCTTTATGGATAGTAATCCAAAAACCGCAATCGCTGGCGCAAAAATCATTCCAATAGGACGGGATAAAATGTGGTGGAACGCCGGATGGGACATGAACCATTTTAGGCAATCAACGGGATATTTTATAGGATTTTTATTAAAAATTTTCCCTAATAGCCGCTTTCTTAAAAATTTATCAATGAAATTTATCCTTAATTATTGGGACTACGACAAAACATTAAAAGTAGATTGGGTCGTTGAGGGTTGTTTTATTATAAGAAAAAGTGTTTTTAATAAACTTAATGGTTTTGATGAAAAATTTTTAAACGGCCACGAAGGCGCGGATTTATGCTTACGAGCAAGAAATATCGGCCATGATGTTTATTTCTATTCCGAAGCGCAAGCCGATAATCTGGGTAACCACACACATACTCCGATTAAGCGCCGTTTGTGGCTCTTCAAAGGAGAATACTATTTTTACAAAAAGCATTATTTTTATAAAAAGAGCAACCCTATTATATTTTGGTTTGGAAGAATAATTAGCGGAATTTTTTATCTTTTTTCTTAATTATATGATTGCCAATTTCAAAAATTTAGCCGAAAATTCTCTTCGCAAAAAAACGCTTTTGATTGCCGAAGCCGGATATGAAGCAATTGATATTAAACGAGTAGTAAGTGGCAGGTGTAAAGTATTAAGTATAAATAATAAAAATTTTTTAGTTATTAAATCGCACAACAAAGAAGAAAAAATTAACTTAAATAATTTTGAACGGATTTTTATTGTCGGAATCGGCAAAGGTTCGGCTTTGGCTTCGGCGAGTTTGGCAAAAATTTTAGGCGATAAATTAACAAAAATTATCGCTTTAGATATTACAAAACCAAAATTCCTAAATCCTAAATTCTTAATTATGAATTCTGAATTTTTAATCGGCGCTCATCCTTTGCCATCCAAACAAAACATCAAAGCGACCCAAAAAATCATTAAATTAGCAAAAAGTTTAAATAAAAAAGATTTACTTATTACTTTTATCTGCGGCGGCGGTTCGGCTTTGGTTTGCGCCTCAAAACAAGAATTAAAAACAACGACTTGGGCGACGCAAAAATTAACCAAGGCCGGCGCTAACATAAATGAGTTAAATACCGTTCGCAAACATTTGTCGGAATTCAAAGGCGGCGGCTTGGCAAAAATTGCTTGTCCGGCAACGGTTTTTTCCTTAATAGTTTCCGATGTTTGCGGCAATGATTTATCAACTGTGGCTTCCGGCCCGACGGTCTATGATAAAACCGCTAAAAAAGACGCCGAAAATATATTAAAAAAATACGGATTAAATCCAAAAAAAATAAAATTATACGAAACCCCGAAAGAAAAACGGTGCTTTAAAAAAGTAAAAAACATCCTTTTTGTCTGTAATCAAGATGCTATAGAAGGCATGATAAATCACGCCGGAAAATTGGGATTCTCGGCAAAAATCCAAAATTTAGCTCTTCAAGGAGAGGCTAAAACCGCTTTTCTTCCAATGTTAAAAAAAGTAAAAAATAAAGAAGTTCTTTTGGCGGCCGGGGAAACAACCGTCGCCTTACAAAATAAAAAATCCGGCAAAGGCGGAAGAAATCAAGAAGCTGTTTTGGGAGCTATTGTTGAATTTTCAATTTCCAATTATCAATTTCCAAGGAATTTGGTAATAATAAGTTTTGCCTCCGATAGTCGCGATAATACCGAAACCGCCGGCGCGATTGCCGATTTTTCAACGATTAAAAAAGCCGAAAAATTAAAATTAAATCCGCGAAAGTATCTAAACGAACACGATTCTTTTAATTTCTTCAAAAAAACCGGCGATCTGATTTTCGCCGAACAAAAATCTTTCAATGTGGCGGATTTGATGATTGTTATGAAGAAAGATTAAAATAAATTATAATTTTAAATGGAAAAAATAATAAAAGACGCATTTGGGCCCGAATATATTATTGAAGTTTATGATTCTAATATCGGGATGAATGGATATTTGGTTATTGATAATATTGTTTTGGGACCGGGTAAGGGTGGTATTAGAATGACGCCTACCGTTACCAAGGAAGAAGTTTGGCGATTGGCCAGAACGATGACCTGGAAAAATGCCTTGGCGGATATTCCTTTTGGCGGCGCAAAAGCCGGTATTATTTGGTCGGGCGGGTCGGATAAATTAAAAAAAGAATTTATTCAGAGCTTCGCCAGATTAATCGGTCCGTTTATTCCTAAAAAATATATTGCCGGTCCGGATATTAATACCAGCGAGCGAGAAATGCGGTGGTTTGTGGAAGCAACCGGAAATTGGCATTCAGCCACCGGTAAACCGACCAATCTTTGTATGAAGTTTTTTGGCGAGCCCGGAGAAAAATGCGGAATTCCTCACGAATTCGGCAGCGCTGGTTTTGGGGTAAGCGTGGCAACTCAAATCGCCGCTCAGTTTATGAATTTTGATTTTAAAAAAACTCGAATCGCCATTGAGGGTTTTGGCAATGTGGGCAATTTTACTTTTCATTATCTTTCTAAGGCGGGGGCCAAAATAGTTGCTTTAGCGGATATTAATGGCGCCATTTACAACGAAAAGGGTTTTGATGAAAAAATCCTTAATCAATTAAGGGCGCGGAAGAAGTCAATTATTGATTATCCGCGGGCCGAAAAATTAAGCCATGATGAGATTTTCGGTTTAGATGTTGATATTTTAATTCCCGCTTCGGTAACTGACGTAATTAACGAAAAAAATAAAAACAGCATTAAGGCCAGGGTGATTGTTGAAGCCGCTAATATTCCAATGAAAGAGGATATTGAAGAAGAACTTTTCCAAAAAGGGATTTTAATCGTTCCGGATTTTGTCGCTAACGCCGGAGGGGTGATTTCTTCTTATGCCGAATACCGCGGTTATAATCCAAAACAGATGTTTGAAACGGTAAAAAGGAAAGTCGCAAAATCAACTAAATTAGTTTTGACAGAAAGTCTTAAAAAGAATAAAAATCCGCGCCAAATCGCGCTTTCAATCGCCAAAGAAAAAATCAAGGCCGCAATAAAAGAAAAATGATTGTTTTAAAAGATTAATTTATTTATAATAATTAAGTCGAAAAAACAAATAAACTTGATTAATATGCTTAAAATCGGTCAAAAAATTCAAGACTTTGAACTGGAGGCTTATCATAATGACGAAATAAAAAAAATTAAGCTTTCTCAATATCAAGGGAAGTGGCTTATATTGATATTTTATCCGGCCGACTTCACTTTTATCTGCCCGACGGAATTGGAAGAAACGGCGGAGCATTACGAAGAATTTAAAAAGCTTGGCGCGGAAGTATTGAGCGTTTCAACCGATACGGTCTTTGTTCATAAGGCCTGGCACGATAATTCACCGGCCATCAAAAAAATAAATTTCCCGATGGTGGCCGACCCGACCGGAAAACTTTCCAGAGAATTCGGAGTTTATATTGAAGAAGAAGGCGTTGATTTAAGAGGAACATTTATAATAGACCCCGACAGTGTTCTTAAGGCGTTGGAAATTCACGATAACAGCATCGGCAGAAGCGCCAAGGAATTATTAAGAAAACTTCAAGCCGCCAAATTCGTAAGAGAACACAAAGGACAAGTTTGTCCGGCCGGATGGACACCCGGAGAAAAAACTTTAAAGCCGGGGTTGGATCTGGTGGGAAAAATATAAATTTATCTTTAATTGAGAAATATTTATATCACAACAGCAAGTGAAAAGATTTTTCTGAAATCTTTTCACTTGCCATTTCTAATTTAGTGATTTAAAGAAAATTACAAT
>CAYIEP010000039.1:0-2964 GCA_964362515.1 uncultured Candidatus Saccharibacteria bacterium
ATGAGTGTCAATTAATTTTGGAATATTTTTATTTCGTTATTTTCTACGGTTATGCCGACATTTGTTCCTTTTATTATTTCTTCTTTTAATATTTTCTCCGCCAAAACGCTTCTGATTTTCTCGGAAATCACTCCCCTTAACGGCCTTGCGCCGAAAACCGGGTCGTATCCGAGCTCGGCAATCTTTTTTACGGCCGGTTCGTCAAAATTCAAATCTATTCCTTGGGTTTCTTTAAGATTTTCCGCCAAGTCAAAAAGATTAATCTTCACAATCGATTCAATATTTGAAATCGAAAGAGGTTTAAAAACAATAATCTTGGAAAAACGATTTAGAAGTTCGGGGCGGAAATATTCTGTCAGTTTTTTCTTTAATTCTTCTGATATTGATTCTATCGACGTATGCGCTTCGATATGGGATTTTATAAAATCCGAATGAGCGTTTGAAGTGGCGATGATTATGGTATTTGAAAAATCAACGGTTCTTCCGAAATTATCGGTTAATCTGCCGTCGTCGAAAACCTGAAGAAAAAGATTAAGAATATCGGAATGAGCTTTTTCGAATTCGTCTAAAAGAATAAGGCTGTATGGTTTTTGAATTACGGCTTCGGTTAAGCTTCCGGCGATTTTCCCGTCCGGAGAACCGATAAATCTGAAAATGCTTGATTTATCCTGATACTCGCTCATATCAAATCTTAACATCAGATTCTCGGAGCCAAATTGTATTTTCGTTAATATTTTTGCCAATTCGGTTTTGCCGACTCCGGTTGGCCCGACAAAAAGAAAAACCGCGATCGGCCCGCCTTTTCTTGAAAGACCGCTCCGGTACTCCCTTAAGGCTCTGCTTACCGCTGAAACCGCCTCTTCTTGGTCAATAAGCCTCTCATGAATTATCTTTTCCAAATTTAAAAGTTTTTCCGCTTCTTTTTTGCCCGCTTTGTGAATGGGAATATTTATTTTTCTTTCCGCTATATTAATTATATCATCGGCGTTAATAACTTCATTTCCTTTTTGGGTGGCGTCGGCTAAAGCCTCTTTTAAAAGTTCTTCGGCGGAAGAAGGAAGAAGTTTTTGATGAAAATATTTATGCGCCAAAAGAACGGCCGTTTTAACGGCGCTGAAGCTGATTACTAAATCGTACTGTCTTTCCAAAATAACGCTTTGATAAGTTAAAAGCCTTACGGCATCGTCTTCGCTTATCTCGTCCACGCGAATAATCTCAAAAGCTCCGGAAAAATCCGTTTGAGGCTCAATCATTGTTTTAAATTCTCTCGGATAAGTTGAGCCGATAACCGGAAAAGCATCGCCGGTAATAACCGGAATAAGCATGTCGGCGGCGCTTAAATAATTATTGCCCGAAGACTTAACAAGATTATGGATATCGGGGATATAAAGAATTATATTACCCGCTCTATTTATCTCATCAATGATTTTATTCACCCTTGAAGATATTTCTTCCGGAGAAGCGCCGGCCATTAAATTGCTTATTTGAAGAGAAACAAGCCTTTTATCAAAAAGCCGGGGCGGGACCTTGTCTTTGATTATTTCAAAAGCCAAATGAGAAATAATCGTTTCTTTGCCGCTACCGACATCGCCGACTAAAAGAGCGCTGTTTTTTATCTCTCTTGATAAAACATCAACCATCAATTCATATTCTTTCTCGTGGCCTATTAAAAAACCTATTTTCTTTTCTCTGGCCAAATCCGTAAAATCCGCGGAATATCTATCAAGAGTCGGAGTGGAACGCGCGGTCCAGGCCCTATTCATTATCCTGTGACGGGTTTTATAATTCGTGTTGGCAAACCAGCCAAGACTCAAAGGAAGAATTTTTAACGCCTTTAAAATCCCGAACTTTTGCTTAAACCTTCCGAAAATCAAAGATTTTTCCAAGTCCAAAGAGTCTATTGAAAAAACGCTGAAAAGCCTTTTTATGTTTTCGCTGTCGCAAAATCCCAAAACGGAAAACACCACCCTCGGTTCCATGAATTTTTCTTTATTGGCAATCGCTGCCCCAAAAGATAATTTGGAAATTTCTTCGATTTTTTTTATTAAATTGCCTTTGGAATTTTTAACGCCTTTATTAACGGATTCTTTCAATAAATCTCTTAGTTTTTCGGAAAATTCCGCGATGGGAATTTCCATTCTTATAAACGCTTCGCGAATGTCTTTTTGCCCAATCAGAAATTTTAAAAGATGAAGGTAAAAATCTCCACCGACAAGAAGCGATTTATCCATTGATTTCTCAAGAATTGACAACGCCGAAGGCGAAAGATACAAAGCGGAATTGGTTTTTTCTTTTAAAACATTATCGCCTGAAGCGTTAAACGACCTTTCCGCTTCATTTATATGAAGCAGGCGGTCAATTATGTAAAAAGACAAAAATAAGCCAAGTAAAAAAAGCCAATTAATATCGGAAAATAAAAAAGTTGCGGTTGCCGCCGCTAAAATCGTGTAAAAAGAATAGGTTGTAAGCCTAACGAATAATCTTGCCAGCGGCTCAAGATTAAGACGCGGCTCATTAAAATACAAATTTTCCGGATTAATGTTTTTCATTTTTAAATCATAAAAATTCCGGAAATTATTTTAAAAGCCAAAAAAACTGGGATTGCCAGCCAGACCAAATAAAACAAAATCGCGACTGCTATTATTAAAAAATAAACGAGCGCCGCGAAAACCAATCGACCGATTCTGAATAAAAATCCTAAAAAATAACCGATAAAAGTTCTATCCTGATAAAGCGGCTGGAATAAATATCGCCAAGTAATGACTATCGCCAATCTTTTGTCTATTTTCCTCAGAAAAGAAATAACGCGGTAAGTATAAATATAAAAACTATTTATGTACCAGTGCCTGAAAAAATCCAAAACCCGATAAATAAAACGATTAAAGATGTAGTTTAAAAAAAGAGGCATGTTGGTAATTAAATCTTATCAAATTTAAAAACCGCGGAGATCGGAAGAGCACACGT
>CAYIEP010000039.1:2974-4149 GCA_964362515.1 uncultured Candidatus Saccharibacteria bacterium
GAAAGGCGGCGGAGCCGCGCGAATGACAATTTAAAGTTTATCTTTGGCGGCAATTCAGACAATTTCTGATGTGATTCTGATATGCTTCTTTAGCGACACTTGATTGTTCTCTAGCTTTACTAATTTCTTCAAGATGTTCTTTAGTAATGTAGTGACCAGTAGGAGTTTCTATCCCAAGTGGTTCTGTTGCCGGAGGTAATGAAAGTAATTTAAATTTCGCATTTGCATCGGTACTTAATTTATGAAGTTTTTCTCTTTCCTCGCAGTTCATAACAAAAATTATTTTTAATATACGATGTTATTTTTTTAGTTTATAGCCACTATTTTGCCGTAAAATAAAACCCACCCAAGTATTCCACCAATTACATAAAAAGCTAATCCAATTCGATATTTTAACCTTCCATTTTTTATGCCCAGTTCGTTATACATTCCATCAACCACTTTATTTTTTTCTTCTTCCGTTGAGAATACCTTTTTTGCTTTTGGTGGAATTTGTAGAATAAATGCTAGTAATGCTGACCACCAAATAATGTTAAAGGAGTTATCAAATTTAGATCCAATAAAAAAATATAAAAAACTCAATAACCCCATAAAAACTATCCATATTACTGGTTTTTTGAAAACCATGAAAATGAAATTGTTAGATTGAATTATTATGATATTCAAAACAAAAGTAAGAAACGCAATCAATAATAACGTTATTAATATGCTCATATCTTTATGGATTTAAAAATCATGATTAAAAAATTTTCTTCCCCCAAAATTAAAATATGGTTCGAGTCGATGTTTTTCTCCGGGTTCTTTTGCGGTTTTGATTCGTGCGGCTCCGCCGCGCCGATGACAATTTCAAGTTTTTCTTTGGCGGCAACTAATTCTATGATTTTGATAGCCGATTGTAAATCAATGCAAATGAAGCACCAAGAATCCAAAATGCGGATGCTTCAACTATGGTACCCAATGCAATATGAATAAAACTGCTATCAAAATCCGTTACTTGAAGATGAAGACCGGCAACAAACAAGTTCATTGCCCATTCGAACGACCGAGGTGCAACAGAAATCCACAAACGGAAAAGTGGGTGAAGTATCAAATCGATAATGGCGAAAGTATTTGCGAACGCGATTACTTTAAGCATGTCGTAAATTCTTTAACAACTCTTTCCAAAAAAGAAAACC
>CAYIEP010000040.1:0-4140 GCA_964362515.1 uncultured Candidatus Saccharibacteria bacterium
CCTCCCCAGTTTTATAAATACAAAACTGGGGAGGGGCGTGAGCGGATTGAAGAAACATCTTTTTTCTTGCTGGACACCATGCCCGCTCGGCCTCCGCACGGTTTTCTTAACAAAGCCGGTATCAGTTATTCCCTACGTGGCTTAATCTACAAGAGGCAATAAAGATTGAAAGATGCTTCGTAAATAAAGCAAACCGAACTTGCTTGAGAAAATATCCCGCAGGCGCGTAAAGCTCGGTTCCACCATTGGCGGATTTACGCGCCGAGGGAAAAGAAATTTTTGTCGCTGGAACAAAAATATTCTGGTTTTCGAAGGCAAGTTTGGTTTGCTTGGACCTAAAGAGATTCGGGCTGGTTCTGAAAAGCAAATCATTTTACAAACTGAATAATTTAAAATACCAATCAACAATATTATAACCGAAAAAGAAAATTAACGCCGCTCCCGCCGCCATAAAGGGCCCGAACGGAACCAAATCTTTCATTTTTCTTTTTCTCAAGAGTAAAAACGGCAAAGAAAACAAAGCGCCGACAATAAAAGAAGAAAAAAGAACAATAATCGTGTCGGGCCAGCCGAAAATCAAGCCCAGAGCGCCTGCCAACTTGAAATCTCCCCAGCCCATTGCCCGACCGCGAGTGATTGCTATTATCAAACCGAAAAACGCCATTCCGACGAACGCCGCAAAAAAATGATTAAGCCAAATATTCCCTATTTCCCCGAAAAGAAGATTGTAATAGCCGAGATATGAATCCACAAACGAGCCGGAATTTATAAAAATTAAAACTATTCCCAATAACGCCAGAAAAATATTTATGGAATCCGGAATTATAAAATGGCGAAGGTCAATAACGGAGAGAAGAAGAAATGACAAAAAAATCAGAATCCAAATGGCGATAATAGCCATTAGCCAATAGCCACTGGCCAATAATAATTGAGGATTGACCAGATAAAACGGAATAGCCACGAAAATAAGACCGCTCAATAGTTCCACTATGGGATATTGCCAAGACAATTTAACGCCGCAAGTTCGGCATCTGCCGAGTTGAATAAAAAAACTAAAAAGCGGTATCAATTCATACCATTTCAGTTCTCGCTCGCAATTTAAACAACGCGACCGGCCAAAGCCGCGCTTAGCGAGGCCACCGACTATTTTCAAATCAAAAATTCTTTGTTCGGGTTTATATCTTAAAGAAACAACATTCAAGAAACTGCCGACCGCCAAGCCGATAATAAAAAGAAAAAAATAACTAACCATTAAAATTCAACGCAATATTCCACTTGTGTTTGACCGTCCGGAGCGCTGCCGCAATTTATACCATAAATAGTTCCCCGAGAACTTTCTCTTGTTACGGGATTATCAGACTTATTAAGAACCGCCTTCGCGACATATCCGTCGCCGTTACTGCCGTATTCATAATTTTTTCCCTTTGGTTTGTCCGGGTCTTCGGGAATTGCTTTTGTGCCAAGACCGGACCCGACAATAATCGATTCCACAGTAGACCAACTCACCGAACCATTGCCCATAGCCCCGGTAGTACAGCCGCCGGAAGAAGGAGTATTGGGATTCGGATAAGTCTGACACTTATTGTAATAAAGCTCTAAAAGAGTTTGAACATGCCTGATATCGGAAATTCTTCTGGCGTCTTCGGCTCTGTCCCTGAAATCTCCGATTCTGTTCAAAAATATTCCCGACAAAATTCCAATAATGGAAATAACGACTAAAAGTTCTACTAAAGTAAAACCTTTATTATTTTGAAATATTATTTTTTTGTTTATCCTATCTAATTTTTTACGTTTCATGTTCTTAGTTTACCAAATTAAAAGCTTTGCGCCAAATTGAATATCGGCAGAAGAATTGACGCGAAAAGAAGCGCGATTAATCCGCCGATTATCGCTATAAGAATGGGCTGAATCAATTCAATCAAATTATCCAGCAGACTATTTACTTCTCTTGTATAAAACGCCGAGACTCTTGATAATAATTCATCAAGCCTGCCGGTTGATTCTCCTATCGCGACCATTTGGGAAACAAGCGGCGGGAAATAATACGGTTCCGACGCTAAAAGTTTGGAAAGAAATTCTCCCGCTCTTATGCCGTCGCTTAATTTCCTTAAAACATCCGCGTAAGCCAAACTGCCGACGCTATGGCCGGCGATTTCAATGGATTGGGCCACCGGCACGCCTCCTTTTATCAAAACGCTTGTTGATTCGGCAAATCTGGCAACATATATTTTTTTAACAAGGTCTCCTAAAACCGGTACTTTTAAAAGCACTTCGTTTAATAAAGCCCTTCCTTCCTGGCTCTTGAAATAATTTGTCAGAAAAAATGCCAGCATCGCAATCATTGCCAAAACAAACCACCACCAATTACTTACGAAATCTCCGATTTCTAAAAGAACAGTGGTAATGAACGGCAATTGCGCTCCGGATTCTTCAAATATCGGCCTGATTTGAGGAAAAACAAAAGAAATCATTATTCCGGCAACTATTATAAAAAGAACAATTACAAAAGCCGGATAAATAAGCGCGTTTTTTATTCTTGACTGCCAAGTTACTTCTTTTTCCAAATAATTGGCGATGAACAAAGTTGTTTCCTCAAGTCTTCCGGAAACTTCGGCCGTTCTTACCATATTCACGTAAAATTCCGAAAATATATTGCCGTGTTTTTCAAGAGATTGCGACAAAGAAAGGCCGGCATTGACGTCGGCGGCAATTTGATAAATCGCCTCTTTAAGAACCGGATTTTTCGTCTGTTGATGAAGAGATTCAAGGCTGTTATTAAGAGGAACTTTCGATTCCATTAAAACGGAAAATTGGCGCGAAAAAATCATTAATTCTTTCAGAGTAACCCTTTTAAACGGCGCCAGAAGATTTTCATACCAGGGAGTTTTATCGGAGCTTTCCAAGCTTAAAATATAAAGGCTGTGGCCGGTTAAAATATTTACCGCCGCTTCTTTTGAAACGGATTCTATAAATCCCACTTGAAGCTCTCCGTCTTGCGTTCTGGCCGTGTATTTAAATTTTGCCATAGTTTTAACTTCTCTCTAATAATATTCTTAATTCGCTTGGATTTAAAGAATATAATTCCGCGTTTTCCAAAGATATTTCTTTCTTTTTAACAAGACCGGAAAGAGACCGGTTAAGCGTCATCATTCCTTCTTGGGAGCTTGTTTCAATTACCAAATCAATTTGATAAGTTTTTCTTTCACGGATTAAATTTCTGATCGCCGGATTGGTTATCATTATTTCGCAAGCCGGTACTCGGCCTCCGTCAATTTTCGGGATAAGCCTTAAGGAAATTATTCCCACCAAAACCGCCGCGAGCTGAGAAGAAACCTGTCCTTGTTGTTCGGCCGGAAAAGTATCAATTATTCTGTCTATTGTTTGAGAAGCGGAGTTGGTATGAAGCGTTGAAAAAACCAAATGTCCGGTTTCGGCCGCGGTCATTGAAGTCGAAATCGTTTCTTTGTCTCTCATTTCGCCTATCATAATAACGTCCGGGTCTTGCCTTAAAATAGACCTTAACGCTTTATGAAAATCCGACGTGTCGGTTCTTACCTCCCTTTGAGAAATAATTGATTTATCTTGAGTAAAAATATATTCAATAGGGTCTTCGATTGTAATAATGTGTTCGGTTTTTTTATGATTTATTTCATTAAGAATGGCGGCTAAAGACGTTGATTTTCCGTGTCCGGCCGGGCCCACTAAAAGAACAAAGCCTTGAGATATTTTCGTAAAATCGTAAAGAATCGGAGGCAGATTAAGCTCTTCAATTGTTTTTATCTGATAAGGAATAAGACGAAGCGCCGCCGCCATATACCCCCTTTGATAAAAAACATTAACCCTGAATCTGGCTTTGTCTTCAAAAGTATAAGAGAAGTCCAATTCTTTTTCTTTTAAAAATTCTTCTTTCTGCGCCGGCGTTAAAAGGTTTAATATAAAATTCTCGGCCATTTCCGGACTTAAAATCTGCTCTTTTTGAAGCGGAATAAGAGCGCCGTCTATTCTTAAAGTTGGATGCCTTCCGACGGCTAAATGAAGGTCGGAGGCGTTCTGCTTGGCTGTCGTTAGAAGCAAATCATTAAGTTTTTCTTTGTATTCCATAACTATAATAATATATTAAAAATAAAAAATAATAAATAC
>CAYIEP010000041.1:0-3118 GCA_964362515.1 uncultured Candidatus Saccharibacteria bacterium
TTAGGTCAGAGCCACCACGCGCTCCGCGCGTGCCTCATTCGGGGTTCTGCTGGAAGTAAGTCCGAACTTTTTGGTATAATGACCACATTTTAGAAAAGCGCAAGTTGTTGGAAGCCGCCTCGCTTCGCTCGGCGACCATTGCTTGCAATTTCCTGTTTGGTGGTGTTTATTTACCAATCAAGCGCGCCGCCGACTTTATATTCAGTCACCCTTGTTTCAAAGAAATTTTTTTCTTTATTTAAATCAATAGCTTCCGACATCCACGGAAAAGGATTGGGAGTGTTGTATTGAGGAGGAAGATTAATTCGGCTTAATCTTCTGTCGGCGATGTGTTCGATGTATTTTCTGAATCCTTCGGCGTTCATTCCGAAAATTCCTTTCGGGAAAACTTCTTTGGCGAAAGTCGATTCCAGGTCAACGCCTCTTTTAACAAGGTCAATAACGCGGTTTTGAAATTCTTTTGTCCATAATTCCGGCTGTTCTTCTTTAATTGAGTTAATCATATTGATTCCGAAATTCAGATGCATTGATTCGTCTCTCATTATGTATTGGATTTGTTCGGCCGAGCCCACCATCTTATTTTGTCGCTGGAAACCGAACATTACCGCGAAAGAGCTGTAAAAAAATATTCCCTCAAGAATCAGAGAAAAAACTATTATGTTTTCCAAAAATTTTTGGTCGTTTTCAAATGTTCCGGTTTTAAAATGTGGGTCAAATATACCTTCATTGAAAGTTAATACGAAATTGTCTTTGTTATAAATGGCTTCCACTTCGCGGTACATATTAAATATTTCTCCCTCATCAAGCCCAAGACTTTCAACGATATATTGGTAAGAATGAGTGTGAACCGCTTCTTCGTATCCTTGGCGAAGCAAATACATCCGGCATTCCGGAGAGGTAATATGTTTGTAAAACGCCAAAATAATATTATTGGCCGCTATTGAATCGCCGGTGGTAAAAAATCCCAAAACAACTTTTAAGGCTTTTCTTTCGTCATCGGTTAAAACGTCTTTTGCTCTCCATTGCTCAATGTCTTTTTGCATACTGATTTCGGTCGGCAGCCAGTTATTGGCGTTCCCGATATTGTAATATTCCCAAGCGAATTTATGCTTCATGGGATAAAGCTGGATAACGTCGGCGTCTTCGCCGTTTATTATCCTTCTTTTGTTAATATTAACTTTTTCGTTGGTTTTTTTAATCGGCATTGTCTTAAGTTTTTAATTTATCATTGGCAAACTTCGCAAGTCGGGTCTATTATTTTACAGAGTTTTGGAGCGCTATCATCGTTTATAATATTTTCTGAATCGGAAGACATTAGCGCCGACGACAATGTGATTTTCCCGGAATCTCTTAAATGAGTTGAGCCATATTCTTGGGTTTTGACGGTTGATTTTTCAACCTGAGAAGCTCCAAGCGTTCTTAAATAATAAGTGGTCTTAAGCCCCATAGTCCAAGCGTAAGTATAAATGTCGTTTAATTCTTTCCCCGACGTCCCTTTAAAGAAAACATTAAGAGACTGGCTTTGGTCTATCCATTTTCCGCGATAAGCCGCGGCTTTAATAAGCCAATAAGAGTCTATCTCAAAAACATCTTTATATTTGTCTTTTATCTCCTGGGGGATTTCGGCTATGCCGCCCAAGCTCCCGTCGTGATATTTTATTTTTCCGATTATTTCATAATCCCAAAGGCCGATTTTCTTGAGGTCTTCAACAAGATACTGATTAATTATAATGAAGTCTCCGCCGGCGTTCGCTTTAACGTAGATGTTTTTATATATCGGCTCAATGGAAGGGAAACTGCCGGTGATATTGGAAATGGTCGCGGTCGGCGCGATGGCCATACAATTGGAATTTCTCATTCCGTATTTTTTCACGGACTCTTTTGCCGCGCTCCAATCCATAGAGCTGTTTTTTGAAACATCTATCGGTTCGCCCCTTTCTTTTTCAAGAAGAGCAATAGTATCAACCGGAAATATTCCCTTATCCCATTTAGAGCCCTTATAGGTTTCATATCGGCCTTTTTCTTTGGCCAGAAGAGAAGACGCCGTTATCGCGTAATAAGAAATCATTTCCATACTTTTGTCCGCGAAATCAACGGCTTCTTCAGAATCAAATCTGATGTTTAACATATAAAGAGCGTCTTGAAATCCCATAATGCCGAGTCCGACCGGACGATGACGAAGATTTGAAACGCGCGCTTCTTCAATCGGATAAAAATTAACGTCAATAACATTATCAAGCATTCTCATTGCCGTAAAAACGCTTTCTTTTATTAATTCTTCGTCGAGTTTTCCGTTTTTGAAATGCTTGGGTAAATTAATTGAGCCGAGATTGCAAACGGCGGTTTCTTCTTGTGAAGTATTAAGGGTGATTTCGGTGCAAAGATTTGAATTATGAACGACGCCGACATGGGTTTGTGGCGATCTTATATTGGAAGGGTCTTTAAATGTTATCCACGGATGACCGGTTTCAAAAAGCATTGAAAGCATTTTTTTCCATAAGTCTTTGGCTTTTACGATTTTGGTAAGTTCTATTTTTCCGTCCTTTGCCATTTTTTCATAAGAGACATAAGCGTCTTCAAATTCTTTTCCGTATTTATCGTGGAGATAAGGAACTTCTTCCGGAGAAAACAGCGTCCATTCTTCGTCATTTCTTACTCTTTTCATAAATAAATCCGGAACCCAATTGGCGGTGTTCATATCGTGCGTTCTTCTTCTTTCGTCGCCGGTGTTTTTTCTTAATTCCAAAAAGTCTTCAATGTCGTGATGCCAGGTTTCAAGATAAACGCAGGCGGCGCCTCTTCTTCGGCCGCTTCTGTTAATGGCCACGGTGGCATCGTTGGCAATCTTTAAAAACGCTATTATTCCTTGGCTTTCTACGCCCGTTCCCTTAATAAGAGCGCCGGTAGCCCTCACATTTGTCCAATCCGTTCCTATCCCTCCGGACCATTTGGATAATTGGGCGTTGTCGGAATAAGTTTTAAAAATATGGTCTAATGAATCGGCTACCGTATTAAGATAGCAAGAACTTAATTGGGGATGAGCCGTTCCTGAATGAAAAAGAGTCGGAGTGGACGGGGTAAATCTCATTAAAGAAATCATATCGTAAAAATCTTTGGC
>CAYIEP010000042.1:0-2901 GCA_964362515.1 uncultured Candidatus Saccharibacteria bacterium
GGATTCGAACCTCCGAGAGGATTGCTCCCCTAACATCTTAGCAGGATGCTGCTTTAAACCGCTCAGCCACGCCTCCACACTAACACACCAATAGAGTTTAAATTAATTTTATGTCATCTTCAAGTCTTTTTAGGTTGAAATTATCTCTAATCTTTGTTATTTTTACAAGACGTATGAAAGAAATTCAAAACCCCCCGCACAATCCAAAAGATTATACGGGGCAGACAAAACTTAAAACTCAAAATTTATCCGCAAGGCCTCCGATAGTCGCGGTAATGGGACACGTTGACCACGGGAAAACAACTCTTTTGGATTATATCAGAAAAACAAATGTCGCTTCTAAAGAAGCCGGCGGGATTACTCAATCTATCGGGGCTTATGAAATAGAGCATCTCTTGACAAGCTCGGGACAAGTAAAAAAAATTACTTTTGTAGATACGCCCGGACATGAATCTTTTTCAAAAATGAGAATGAGAGGAGTAAAAGTGGCCGACTTGGCCATTCTTGTTGTCGCGGCCGATGACGGAGTGAAACCGCAAACTAAAGAAACAATACAAATATTGAAATCGACAAACACTCCTTTTGTGGTGGCGATTAATAAAATAGATAAATCAAACGCCGATATTGAAAGAACAAAAAGCGACCTAATGAAAGAAGAAGTTTTATTGGAAGGATACGGCGGTAATATCAGCTGGCAGGGGATTTCGGCAAAAACCGGTCAGGGAGTAAACGAATTATTAGACCTTATTCTTTTAGCGGCGGAACTTGAAGATTTAAAATACGATTCGTCGGCTTCGGCAAGTGGCGTTATTATAGAATCAAAAATGGACAGCCGAAAGGGAATTGTCGTAAGCGTTATAGTTAAAAACGGAAATTTGAAAGTAGGAGAAGAAATTTATACATCAAGCGCCAAAGGGAAAATAAAATTAATAGAAAAATTTTTAAATAAAAAAGTTGACAGCTTCTTGCCTTCTTCGCCGGCATTAATAATAGGATTTGAAGAATTGCCTCAAATCGGCGAAGAATTTTTTGCGGGAAGAAAAGACATTTATGAGCGGGGAAAAACCGCGATAAAAAAACCTATAAAAAATTTATCTGAAGAAAATGGCGTTCCTGTTTTAAACCTGATTATTAAAGCGGACGTTTCGGGGTCTCTTGAGGCAATTTCGGGGATAATAAAAAATCTTCCCCAAGAAAACGCCAAGATAAATATAGTCGACGAATTAATAGGCGATATTAACGACAACGACGTAAAATTGGCGATTGCGACAAAAGGAATCATCGTAGGATTTAAATCAAAAGCGGTGAAATCGGCGGAGAATTTAGCCGGAATAAATAATATAAAAATCATCACTTCGGAAATAATATATAAACTTCTTGAATTTTTGGAAGAAGAAATAAAAATAGGAGGCAAACAACATCCTTCCGGGGAATTGGAGATTTTGGCGGTCTTTAGCGGCAAGAACAAGAAACAAATAGTTGGAGGAAGGGTCTTCTCCGGTTCAGTAAGAAACAAGTCTCACTTTAAGATTATTAGGAATAACGAGGAAATTTCCAGAGGAAAAATTTTAAATCTTCAGAAAAGTAAAAAAGATATTGATAATGTGGACATAAACGAAGAATGCGGTATTTTTGTTGAGGCGGATAGGCCGATTGAAAAAGGAGATAAATTAGTTTTCTATAATAAGTGATTTAATGGATAAATACAGACCAGACAAAGTAAGTAGTTTGATAAAAGAGGAATTAAGCAGAATTTTTACAAGGGAATTGGAATTTGATAATTTTTTGGTTACGATAGTTAACGTTGTTGTTTCAAAGCGCCTGGAAACGGCAATTGTAAGAATCGGAGTTTTCCCGCCCGAAAAATCTCCGGAAGCGTTAATAATAATAAACGAAAACAGAAAAAAACTTAATGCTTTATTGATAGGAAAAATAGATATTAGAATGATGCCAAAGATAATTTTCGAGATTGAAAAATCTTATTAAGGGATTAAAATAGAAAATTAGGGCCTCGTAGCCAAGTGGTAAGGCGGGAGTCTGCAAAACTCCTATACGGCGGTTCGATTCCGCCCGAGGCCTCATATCAATAGTTGCCCGGGTGGCGGAACGGTTTACGCAGAGGACTTAAAATCCTTGACTCGAAAGAGTTTGTGGGTTCGAATCCCACCTCGGGCACAAAAATTAAATTATGAATTTTTTAAAATTTATTTTATTTCTTGTTTTTGTCATTATTCTTCTGGCCATTTTTGTGGTCAAGGCTTTACCGGATTTAATACCGGAAAAACCGTCATTTTTAAAAGCAAGATATTCTCCTTCGTATCAACAATATAATTATTCTTCGCCATCGATTATTTCTCCGGAGATATTTAATCGCCGATAATCGCTCGCGCTTATTGATTAAGTTAAAAAGCAACCTTTCGGTCGCCTTTGTTGTTCGTCTTCCTTTTACGGGACGATTGTTATTTTTGTTTCAAAAATTTCGTAAAAATCGTTTTCCGGCAATTTTATATTTTTTGTTTCGCCGATATTAAACCTAAACCCCAACACTTCCCAAAAACTTACAAGAGCCCCTAAGCCTTCCCTTTCCATTCTCATTATTTCTTCTCTTTTTTCTCGAGAGCCATTAACCAATCGGCTAGTACGATAAACGGCCATACCGTTTTTTGCCAGCTCCTCTATTATTTCACTTTGCTTGTCGAGGCCGTATAAGAATATTTCATCAATTACCGTATTTCCCATTTTTATTTTCGGTAAGGCTTTTTTTAGCGTTGCAATGTATTTTTTTGTTTGGGCTTCAAACGAATTTTTGCTTGCAACGTTTCTTAATAATCCGAAACTTAACATAGAAATAGCCATATTATATTCCTCAATGAGCTAATTGAATTATAGTATATTTCTAAT
>CAYIEP010000043.1:0-2874 GCA_964362515.1 uncultured Candidatus Saccharibacteria bacterium
CTCTTCCGATCTACCGGGAATTGAACCCGGGACTCGGCAATGCGAATGCCGCGTAATGCCACTTTACTATGAGCCCGCGCCTGGAATAATTATATTATAATGAAAATAACTAAACAAATTTTAATAAAAAAATCCCCTTAATCGGGGATTTTTTTTAACGCTTTTTAGTAGCGGTCTCTACGATTTCCGCCTCCGAATCCGCCGCGTCCGCCACGATCAAATCCGCCACCGCCTCCGGAACGAGATTCTTGCGGGCGAGCTTCGTTAACAGTAATAGTTCGTCCATCGAAGTCTTTGCCGTTAAACATATCAATCGCTTTTTGAGCTTCCTCGTCGGATGACATTTCAACAAAACCGAATCCCCTTGAACGACCGGACATTTTGTCCATGATTACAGTCGCCGATTCAACGGCTCCGGCCTTAGAAAAAGCTTCTTTCAAAGTATTTTCGTTTGTGTCGTATGATAATCCGCCTATGTATAATTTTTTTGCCATAATATTCTTTGCATAAAATTAATTTATGTAAGTCGACCCATCTTATCCTATCTCTCCGACTTACATAAACTATGCAAGGAAAGGCAATAAGAAACTTACCACCAAATTATATTGCCTTGTTATTAATAAAAAGTCAATAACTTGAAAAAAAGCTTGGTCGGGCTGCCGGGAATCGAACCCGGTCTTTACGCACCCGAAGCGCACGTACTGCCGGTATACTACAGCCCGATTATTTATCCTTTAAAAATTAATTGCTTTGCTTTTCTGTTTCTTTTTTATATTCATGAAGCCTTTTAGATTTTTGAGTAAGAGCGAAAATTGACAGTACTGCTATATAATCGGCAATTATTTCTGTTGGCACTCTATAATCTTTTCCCATCACAATAGAGGCGCCGATAAGAAAAACCACAAGAACTGTCCAGGCTATTATAAATAATTCTCCGGGATGTCTTCCGTTGTGGATTTCATACCAACGGTCAAATTCTTTTGTCCCCACATAGAGTCCGAGCGCGGCGACATAAACAACGCTAAACGGCACCACTAAAAAATCATAAGCGTTCTTGGAAAAAAAGTCGAAAATAACGAAAACAATAAAAATAACTGTCCAAAAATTCGTGAGAACCCGCCAGATTTTTTCGTTTTTAAAAAAATTTCCGTTCATTATTTCCATTGATTAAGCCATTTCATTTCACATAATACTTCTTTTTTATTTCTTCTTCAATTCCGGATTCAAATTCGTCTTTTTTCCCTTTTGCTTCTTCGGCCATTTTAATCAGTTTTTTATCGCTTAATTCTCCTAAATTCTTAATTCTTAATTCAAGATTCTTTTTTATATTTTCTTTCGGATTTTCTATGACTTCGTTTAATAAAATTGAAAGAGTCCAGCCAATTCTCGGCCCGGGAATAATTTTCAAAATTCTCATTACATCATTGCCGGTAACTTTAAGCATTTTAGGAGAAACCGGGTCTCTTTTGACTTTATCTATCATAAAAAGAAGGTGCCTTAATTTATAAGGAACCGCTTTGGGGACGCCGGAGCCGATTCTGTCCGCCTCCCTTACTTTAATTAAATCGCCAATATTTTCCGCTCCAACTCTTGAAATAAATCTTCTTACGCCGGAGGCCGTTACTTCGCCGACGTTATAATAAAAAAGATGGTATCTCACTAAATGCGCGGTCCTTTCTATAAATTGCCTTGAAAAATGAAGCCTGTCTAAAATTTTTAAAACCATCTTCGCCCCGACAATATCATGACCATAAAAAGTAGAATCCGGCCCGTCGCCTCTTTTTGTCCTTGGCTTGCCGACATCATGAAAAAGGGATGCCGTTCTGACTTCCGGCGAATAATTTTTTGAGGCGCAATAATCCAAAGCTCTTAAATTATGTTCCCAAACCGTATAAATATGATGCTTATTTTGTCCTACTCTTATTCCTTCCCGCAATTCCGGAACAATATATTTAAGAAGACCGAATTCTTCAAGCGCTTCTATCCCCTTGGCGGCGTTTCTTGCCGTTAAAATTTTTTGGAGCTCATCTCTTATTCTTTCTTTGGCAATCATTTCAATAAGACCGGCTGATTTTTTTATAGCGTCTCCGGTTTTATTATCTATTTTAAAATCCAACTCCGCGGCAAATCTCACCGCTCTCATAAGTCTTAAGGCGTCCTCGTTAAATCTTTCTTCCGGATTACCGACAGTTCGAATAATTTTATTCTTAATATCTTCTTGCCCGCCAAATGGGTCGATAATTTCCCTTGCCATCCTTTCGGCTAAGCTCAAAGCAAGCGCATTTATCGTAAAATCGCGCCTGCTTAAATCTTCTTCTATTGTTTTGGCGAATTTAATTTCGTCCGGATGACGCTTGTCCGAATATTTTCCCTCAAGCCGAAAGGTTGTAATTTCTATAATTTTAAGAGTCGGATTTTTTGAATTTGTTTTTACTCCAACCGTCCCGAAGTTGTTTTCATAAACGTTGTCGGGAAAAATTTTTTGAATTTCATCCGGCTTGGCGTCTGTGGCTATGTCCCAATCCTTCGGCTCGGCTCGGGACAAGTCTTTTTGGCTTAAAATTAAATCTCTTACGCAACCGCCAACCAGATAAACGCTATAACCACTAGCCACTAGCTTGTTAGCCACTAGAATAATTTCTTTAGGAATACTTGTCATGAGCTTTATCGAAGGGTTGAAATTCATCATCTTTGATTATAAACTAATGACTGAATATAAACTATTTTGCGCCCGTAGCTCAATGGATAGAGCGCTTGGCTTCGGACCAAGAGGTTGTGGGTTCGAATCCTGCCGGGCGCGCAGAGAAGAAACTGAAAAATTGCGGGTATGGTTTAGTGGTAGAATGCGTCCTTGCCAAGGACGAGACGGGAGTT
>CAYIEP010000044.1:0-2762 GCA_964362515.1 uncultured Candidatus Saccharibacteria bacterium
AATCACGAAGTCCAGTTTGGTGCCCAGGACTGGACTCGAACCAGCAAGCCTTTGACGGCACTACCACCTCAAGGTAGCGAGTTTACCAATTTCTCCACCTGGGCATATTTAACTTCCGCCTAAATCATTCTGCTGTTTGTTTTCAGGGCTTTGTCTATTTTTACTCTTTTTCTCCCCAAAAAGATGGCTGCTCCATTATAATACATATTTTTCAAGATTTTGAATAGCGTATGCCAATACTTGATAAAAATAAAAACTGTTTTCTCCACCCGCGCAATTATTTTAAAACTTAAACCTTTACTCCGAGTTTCTGACGAGCTTTTTTCTTGGAAATAGTTCTTAAGAAATAAAGTTTGGAACGATGAATTTTTTTGGGAAAATTTAAAACCGTTACTTTTACGATGTTCGGCGAATTTATGGGATAAACTTTTTCAACCCCCACTCCTCCTAAAACGGCCCTTACGGTAAAGGTGGCGCCGCCTTCGTTGCCGTGTTTCCTTGAAATAACCACTCCCTTAAAATTTCCAAATTTATCCTGAACGGAAACGGTTGCTCCTGATTTGATTTTCTTTAAAATGTCTTCCGGAATCATAAATTTAATTATATCTAAATATATCCTTAAAACAAAAAGTGTCAACTATTTTCTAATTTTGACAGCGCGCTGTTCAAATCTTCCGGCAAATCACATTCTATTTTTATTCTCTTATTATCGGGTAGGCTGAATTCCAAAGATTGGGCATGTAAGAATTGTCTTTTCAACCAAAGAATATTTTCTTTTTTACCGTAAAGAAAATCGCCGACTATCGGATGGCCTATTGAAGCCAAGTGAACTCTTATCTGGTGGGTTCTTCCGGTTTTCGGCATTACCTCCAATAACGAAAAAATTTGTTCTTTTTCTTTATTAACTTTATTAACTTTCAACTTTAAAAACTTTATAACTTTAAACTCTGTGATGGCTTCTTTCTCTATTTTTCCCTTCCAAACGGTTCTTTTGGTAGTGCCGGTTTTAAGGCTAATGGGCTTTTCAATTATTCCGGTTTTTGGCTCAAGCTTGCCGCAAACCAAAGCCAAATAATTTTTTTTAATTTTCCCCGTTTGAAAAAGATTTTTTAAATAATTAAAAAATTCCTGATTTCTAGCTATTAAAATAATTCCCGAAGTGTCTTTATCGAGCCTGTGGACAATTCCGGGCCTAATTATCGTATCGTCGCCCACTTTTTTAACTTCCGGATAATTATCTAAAACCCAATCAACCAATGTTTTTTCTAAAACTTTTAACTTTAAACTTTTAACTTTATGGACTAAGATGCCTGCCGGCTTATACAAAGCCAAAAAATTCTTATCCTCGTAAAGAACGGCTATTTTATCCTTCATTTAAGGATTTTAAGTCCGCTAAAACTTCATCTGCGTGCATTTCCGGCTTAACGTTTTCGTAAATTTTCGCGATTTTTCCTTTCTGATTGATTAAAAAAGAGGTTCTTTTTATTCCGAAATATTCTTTTCCCATCATTTTTTTCTTTCCCCAAGCGCCGTAAAGCTTCACGACTTTTTTGTCTTCGTCGGACAAAAGAATGAACGGCAAATTAAATCCTTCGGCAAAACTTTTATGACTTTTCGCGGAATCCGCGCTTATTCCAAAAACTTTCGCGTTCAGTTTTTCAAAAAAAGGAAAGCCGTCTCTTATTAAACACGCCTCCTTAGTACAACCGGGGGTATTGTCTTTGGGATAAAAATAGATTAAAACCCGCTTCCCTTTATAATCGGAAAGTTTATGAATTTTATTATTCTGGTCCGGTAATTTAAAATCCGGAGCAATTTGTCCTGTTCTCAATTTCATAAATCTATTTGATTCTTTCCGCTTCCGGCTTATGAATATCTCTGTTTATTTTTCTTTATTTTTGCGGTTTATTCAAATTTTTTCCAAATTTTATCAATAAACAACTTACATCTTTGCGCTTTCAAAGCGAGATAAATTCCGAAAGCGATTAAAATAATAGGCCAAATAATTCCCCAGATATTGCCGACAATAAGACCGATATTTTTAAGAAAAAACGCCAGTCCTACTAATATAAAAACAAAGGCGATAAACATATATTTTAATATATCATAATTAATGATGCCCTACAAATTTCCCAACTTCATTTCTACTTTATAGTTTCTTACGAGTATAGTTATTTTTGGAAAATATCAATCCATTTCAAAAACAAGCTTTTTATTTCCGCCAAATGTTCTTTGTCGCGGAATGTATGCGGCGCGTTTTTGATGATATGATACTCTTTTGGTCCGGGCAACGCCTCAAACAAAATCTGAACGTGGTCTGGCGGAGTTGAGGTGTCGTTTTCTCCAGTGGCGATAATTTCCGCTTGAACAATTTTATCGTCTGCGTGAGTTTCTTGTAAGGTGATGATATCCGGGTTGTACTTTCTCAGAAGCCCAACGATATGGACCATACCGTCTTTGTCGTATGGTCCTTCTACTGGAGCATTCGCGCTACGGATTTTCCCGCCCCCGATATTCCATTGGATAGTTTTAATAATCATATTTTAATCGGCTCGCCACTGCTTATGTGGAGATGCAAATGTTTTGAGTCTTGATACTTGCCGCGGTTAGTTAATATTCTTGCCGCGCCGTGCTCTTTTTCAACTTTCGCGGCGAGGGTCTTCAAGACCTCGATAATCTCCAAGAGAATCGGCATATCCTCGCCCGTGCGGGTCTGAATAGAGGAAATATGCTTTTTTGGCACAACTACGATGTGAACAGGC
>CAYIEP010000045.1:0-1495 GCA_964362515.1 uncultured Candidatus Saccharibacteria bacterium
GCCAGCTGGCTGAGAGCGCAAATTCCTCGCTGGGGAATTTGATAGCGTGTTTTCGTACAAAATCAGAATTGCTTTAATTTCAGTGAAAGTGTCGCCGATGTACCCTTCCAGTACAAAAAATTGACCGCGAGCGATTAATTATATAAAATTGGGCCTATGAAATACGAAGCTCAAAATTTCGACCGCTTATTGGGAGCCAACGGTTTCAGCGATGAACTTTTGAAAAATCACTTCGCTCTTTATCAAGGGTATGTTTTAAACACCAATAAAATTATTGAATCATTGGGAAATATGGCAAAAGACGGAAAAGCCGGCGTTCCCGAATACAATGAATTAAAAAGAAGATTCGGCTGGGAATTCAACGGAATGAGGCTTCATGAATATTATTTTGAAAATATGCTCAAAGATTACAGAGAGATAGACAGGAACTCAAAGTTATTTAAAAAAATAGAAAGCGATTTCGGAAATTACGAAAATTGGGAAAAAGATTTTAAATCCGTTGGCGCGATAAGAGGAATCGGCTGGGCAATTCTTTATTATGATAGAGCGGGCGATAAACTTTTTAATGTCTGGGTCAACGAGCATGACCTTGGACATTTTTCCGGAGCGGTTCCGGTTTTAGTAATGGATGTTTTTGAACACGCTTATATAAGAGATTACGGCTTAAAGCGCGCCGATTACATTGAAGCTTTTTTTAAGGCGCTCAATTGGAAAGTCATTGAAGAAAGGTTTGTTTAATAAGTAATTTTATGACAACTATTTGGATTTATTCTTTAATAAGCGTATTTATAGTGAGCGCGATTTCTTTAATAGGCGTTTTTACGATTTTTTTTAAAAGAGAAAGCGTTGAAAAAACGCTTATTTTACTTGTCGGTTTTTCCGCCGGCGCTCTTTTGGGAGACACGTTTATTCACATTCTTCCGGAATTAATCAAAGAAAATTATTTCGGACTGGGGATGTCTTTAATTATTCTTTCCGGAATTTTTTTATTTTTCATTCTTGAAAAATTCATAATTTGGCATCATTGCCATAATCTTGAAGAAGACGAAAAATGCAGTCCGGTCGGATATATGATTTTATTCGGGGACGGCATTCACAATTTTATAGACGGTATGATTATCGCCGGCGCTTTTTTGGCAAACGTCCCCTTGGGAATCATTACCGCTTTGGCCGTAATATTTCATGAAATTCCTCAAGAAATCGGCAATTTTGGAATTTTGCTTCATACCGGATTTAGCAGGGGGAAAGCTCTTTTCTTCAATTTTTTATCCGCCTTAAGCGCTGTTTTGGGAGCTGTTTTGGTTTTAGCGATAGGAACGGCGATTGAATCATTGTCGTCGTATTTACTCGCCTTAACCGCCGGCGTTTTTATATATATCGCTTGTACCGATTTAATTCCGGAACTTCATAAAAAAGATGAAGAAGGAAAAGAACTGAAAAAATCTTTATGGCAGTCGTTTTCTTTTTTGGTTGGGATAGGAGTGATGGCGCTTTT
>CAYIEP010000045.1:1595-2685 GCA_964362515.1 uncultured Candidatus Saccharibacteria bacterium
GTTTTAAAAACATTAGACAGCGATGAAGCGGAAAAAACCGGAAGCCAGATACTTATATCAAACACTTTTCATTTACACTTAAAGCCCGGAGAAAAAATAATTAAGCTTGACGGCGGGCTTCATAAATTTATGAATTGGCGGAAGCCGTTGATGACCGATTCCGGCGGCTTTCAGGTTTTTAGTCTGGGATTCGGCAAAGACTTGGGAGTCGGTAAAATATTAAAATATTTTCCGGGAGACAAAAATAAAGATAAAGGCGATTTAATAACCAAAAATTCCCAGCCGAAATTTTTAAAAATAACCGATGAAGGCGTTTATTTCCGTTCGCCGTTAAACGGCAAAGAATTATTTATCGGTCCGAAAGAATCCGTAAAAATTCAGGAATCTTTGGGAGCGGATATGATTTTCGCTTTTGACGAGTGCACCGCGCCGTTGTCCAATCATGAATACGTAAAAAGCGCGCTCAAAAGAACGCATTATTGGGCGGGAATCTGCCTTAAACAAAAAAAAAGCAAACAGGCTATTTACGGAATTATTCAGGGTTCAAAATTCAAAGACTTGAGAAAATTAAGCGCGGAATTTATTTCCTCGCTTGATTTTGACGGCTACGGCATAGGCGGAGATTTGGGAGAAAATAAAAAAACTATGGAAAAGATATTAGGATGGATAATGCCCAATTTAAACGAAAAAATCCCTCGCCATCTTTTGGGAATCGGATATTTGGAAGATATGGAAAGAATAGTAAAAAGCGGAATAGATTCTTTTGACTGTATTGTTCCGACTCATTACGCCAGACGGGGGATAGCTTTTACTTCATCGGGGAAATTAAATATGGCCCAAACAAAATTTTTAAATCCGCCGGCTGGCGGAAAGAACCCGCTTGATAAAAAATGCGGTTGTTATGTCTGTCAAAATTATTCAAGAAGCTACATCTGCCATTTATTTAAAGCCAATGAAATAACCGCTTTAAAACTTTTAACTTTTCACAATCTTTATTTATTCAATAATTTCATAAAAAACATAAGAAGTAAAATAAAAAAAGGAATTTTGTAAAAACCCCGTCGGCAAGAGAAACACCTTTTTCTCTTGC
>CAYIEP010000046.1:0-2490 GCA_964362515.1 uncultured Candidatus Saccharibacteria bacterium
CCGCCGAGGGGCGAAGCCCCGAGGCGGTGAACTCGTATCATCCTATCTGGCTCCGGTGGTAGGATTCGAACCTACAACCTTATCCTTAACAGGGATCTGCTCTACCATTGAGCTACACCGGAATATATAAAGAAAATTATAAATATCTGTTTTAAATAGTCAATAATTATTCTTTTTCTATTATGCTGATTTCTATCTTCTCAAGCCTTTTTCTTATTTCTTCCAAACTTCTTTTTATTTCCTTTATGCTAATCCATTCTTTTTCTATTTCTTCTTTGGTTTTTTCGTCAATTCTTTTTTCTTCTTTAATTCCGCTGATGATTATCTGGTCGCCGACAAAAAACGAAACAAAAAGCCCGATTGATAAAAGAATAAATAAACCGACCAATATTGAAACCGGTCCGTTCATAAATACAAATAAATCCGCCGTCATCCAAATCCCTCGCCAAAGAAGAATAACGCCGATACTTCCCAGAAGCGCGTAAATAATCGGCTTCTTGCTTAAACTTCTTCTAACCCCGTCTTCAAATTTATCTAAAAATCTCAAAAATATTTTAATCATGGCTGAATTATACTATTTATTCGTTTTTTTATAAATATCGTAAATTTCATCAACCGTTGTCGAGTTTTCCGCCGATTTATCTTCCCGCCATCTTAAAAATCTCGGAAATCTTAAGGCCAGTCCGCCCTGCCTGTCGGCAGGCAGGCTTTTTTGAATTTGAGCTTTAGCAACAGTATGAACCGGACTAATCGTAATTTCCGCTCCGGAAAGTTCAAGAACGATTTTCGGTTCAAACCAGACATCAACTTCCATCTTCGTTTCAACAAGTTTTGATTTTTCTTTAAGCTTGTATTTATCAAGCATTTTAGGAAGACTGGCCAAATCTTTGTCGGTAAATCCCGCGCCTATTTTTGTGAAAGAATAATATCTATTTTCTTTTGGGCTGTATGCCGCCGCCAAAAGAGAACCGTAAGTTTTAGCCCTTTTCCCAGCTCCGTAAATCGCCCCGACAATCGCCAAATCAAAAGAATCGGTTAATTCTTTTATGTAATCTTTTTTCAGTTTTATCCAAAGCCAGCCTCGCGCTCCGGCCTGATAAGGACCTGAATAATCTTTTATCATCACGCCTTCTGTTTCTTTTTTTACGGCCTCGCTGAAACAATTTTCCATTTCCGATAAATCTTCAGTGATAACATACGGAGCGGTATTAATATTGCCAACATTGATAAAAGATTTTTCCAAAGCCTCTTTTCTTAATTTAAGCGAGTCCTCGAGATAATTTTTTCCGTTTAAATAAAGAGTGTCGAATAAAAAACAATGAACCGGAACTTTTTTTGAATACTCTTCTATCCCGTGTTTTCTCTTTCTGGACATTAAAATTTGAAAAGGCATAATTTTTTTCTTTTTCTCGTCAAAAGCAACCGCCTCTCCTTCAACAATCGCGTCTTTTCCTTTAAAAGATTTTTTAAGTCCCCTGATAATGTCCGGAAACTGATGCGTGATGCTTTCCTGCCTCCTTGAAAAAAGAAGAATCTCTCCGTCTTTTTTTATATGCGCCTGAATTCTTACGCCGTCGTATTTATCTTCTATTAAAACTTCCGCCTTGATATGTTCTTTAACCTCGTCTAATTCCTTAACTCTTTGAGCGAGCATCATTCTAATCGGAATGCCGACTTTCGGCTTAATTTCTTTTATTTCTTTAATTCCGAACTTAGAAACCGTTTCCGCCACCTCGCCTAAATCGGAAACTACATTATAAGCGCGCTCAAGTTCTTTTTTAAATTTTTTGTCTCCGGCAAAAGCTTGGGCAAGGCCGGATAAAAAAGTCATCTCGCCCACCCCAAGACGCAAAACCCCTAAAACCGTTCTTGCGATATATTTCGCTTCTTCCGGCGATGATTTAGAAAATAATTCAACTAGTATGCCGATTTTTTTTTCTTGAGAACCAAGACCGGAAGTTTTGGCAAGCTCAATCAATTTTTCAAAAACTTCTTCTATGAGCAAACTTCCGCTTTTTTTGCCTTTTCTAAGCTCTTCAATCACCGAACCCCAATCTCCGATTTTTTTAAACATTGATTCCACTTTATCAATTTTAACGCTTTCCGATTTAGCTATCGCTTTTATAACCATTTTATCCGCCAATCCGGTTTCTAATCCTTTATATGACGGGCTCATTTCTCCACGCAGTAAATAAGCGCTTATTTTGATTTCCGCCGGAGATATTTTCGGCAAAAAATCGGCCAAGACGTCTATCGTCGCCAAGCTTGATGATATTTTTTCAAGCCTTCCAAAAACTTCGGCTAATTTTGAAAATTTCGTTTTCGCCATCAGTTCAATTTTATATTATATCCCGCCAACAATAAAATCCTCAATTACGAGGATTTTATTGTTCTAATTTACGTCGTCCGATGACGTAAATTGTAATTTTATCCCTTCCGTAATTTCCAGGATTTTACGCCGATAATGGCGATGGAGATAATCACAAAAAG
>CAYIEP010000047.1:0-2362 GCA_964362515.1 uncultured Candidatus Saccharibacteria bacterium
AAGATTAACTTAATTATATTGAATAAAAATAAAATGTCAAATGGAAATTAAAAAGCCCCCGAGGAGGCTTTGTTTATGCTCATTTTCTCTTTTTTAATTTTTTAATACGATGTCGTGCTCGCCTCGCCGAACATCAAATCGATTCGGCTCCGAGTCTAAATAAAGCCTAAGTCCATAAGGCCCGAATCTTTTCTTAAGTTCTTCGGCAATCATCTCCGCCACCATCCGAAGAGTCGGGTGAACAAAACGGGTTGCCCGAAGTTCAACGAGATAAACCAGATTAGGTAAACTACCGGTAATTTTATTGGACACCCGGTAGCCCATTGCCAGATAGTACTGGATAATTTCCGGCGAAATACTAATCTCTTTAATCCTTTCTTCTTGTTTTTCAATAAGATTTTTCGCTTTTTCGCGAACTAACGGCGGCAATTCATCAAGATACCACGGATGAAACCCAAAATACGTTGTCAAGAGCGGCATTCTTTGAATAATAGAACGGTGCCGCTGAATATCTCTATAAGATCCGTAGTCTAAGAGAAATTCAAGTTGTATTGTTCCTAATTCCGATAAAAATTTCGGGAGTTCCGTTTTAGGGGGCCTTGATTCAAGAATGTATTTATATCTTTCAAGGCCTACTCTATGTATTGAATCGCTAACAACACCAAAATTTGTTCCGATTTTTTTATTAATGAAATAATTGTGTCTCATGACAATTTCATTATAATTTTCCGTCGCTTCGTATTTCTTATGACCGAAAGAGCTTGGGAAGGCCTCTTGAAGCGCCGAATCAATAGAGTTAGCTAAAGCTCTTACTTCATGAAGTTTATGATGCCGTAAAAGCATTAATTTATCAGCTGCTTGGCGAAGATTTGTATGCCAAGCTAAATTAGTGCAAGCGCCAGCCGGTAAAAACCCGCGCATAATATCAAATGTCCGCGCGGAAATCGCTTTCTCGTAAATACTTTCGTTTTCGCAGGCATTACGAGGAAATCTTTTCTTTAAGGATTCTTTTACTTCATCAAGGGCGCCTGTATAAAAGTTTCTCCATTCTGCAAGAATATTACAAGCCAAATCTTTTCTTTTATATTTCCACCCAAATATCTCTATTGGATTTAAAAACGGCTGGGTCGAAAAATCCAAATACCTTGTCGAGGATTCCTGCCCGGAGTAAAGCGGCCAATCCTGAATAGCTTTTGCCGCTAACATAGAACAGCCTTCAATAAAAATCGTGATTGTTCCACAATCCCCAATAGACTTATGTCCATAGCCGACATAAAAACTTTCCATAAATTTTTCCGAACCTTTTTCGGCTAAAATCCCTAAATGATCATCTACTCCTTTTGATGATCGGCTATGAAGCGCCTGAAGCATTGCTTCCGCTTCCGGATTAATAACCGCCCCGGTGTTTAAAACCAAAATCTTAGCGCCGAAAGACGTGTGCCTGACGACGTGTTTCAAATTCTTAATTCTAAACTTCTTAATCTTTCTTTCTATCCAGTCAGTCATCGCTATTTCCTCTTTGGCGTTTGTCGAGTTGCTGCTTATTACTTACCAATTATCACCCTACTTTGTCAAATTAAAATTTTTTACGGCGTTGGCGGTTGTTTTTTCGCAAACCTCTTCAAAGGAAATGTTTTTTATTTCCGCCAGTTTTTGAGCGATTTCCGATACATAATAAGGTTCGTTTCTTTTGTATCTGATTGACGCCGGCGCCACGTAAGGCGCGTCCGTTTCCAGCATTATTTTTTCAAGCGGTATGAATTTTACAACCTCGTCAAAGCTTCTGTTAAAAGTAATCAATCCGCCGAAATTGAAATAAAATCCCAAATCCGATAATTTTCCGGCGTCTTCAACTGTTCCGGTAAAAAAATGAAGAACGCCCGGATTATTCGCGATTAAAAATCGGCGATTATCATTTAGAATTTCAATCAAATCGCCGAAGGCGTCGCGGCAATGAATCATCAAAGGCTTATTCGTTTCTTTTGAAAGCCTGATGTGTTCTAAAAATATGATTTTTTGTTCTTTCTTGTTTTCCTTTCTGTGATAATCAAGCCCGCACTCGCCTATCGCGACCACTTTTTTATTTTCGGCTAAATTTTTATAAAAAGAATAATCAAAATCCTTATCCTCTGTTGGATGAGCACCTACGGTCGCCCAAATTCCCGAATCGGGCTTATCGGCGATTTCAATCGCGCCAATGGAAGAATTCTTGTCCGTTCCGACGACTATTGTCCAAATTCCGTTTTTTAGATTTTTTTCAATTATTTCAGCGCGGTCTTTGTCAAAAACCGAAAATTGAAGATGGCAATGAGTGTCAATTAATTTTGGAATATTTTTATTTCGTTATTTTCTACGGTTATGC